>PMJE01000456.1 GCA_003157315.1 Myxococcales bacterium
TTTCTATCCACCGCGAAGGAACTGGTCTCGCGTGACCTGGGGCTGCTTGGCAGGCAGGATGAATCTTGGGACCTGGCTGGCGACTTGCACAGGTTGGGCGGAGAGGCCGCCATGGTCAACCTGCCTGAAGTGGCTCAGGCGGCCCGCGAGGGCGAAGAGGCGGCGCACCTTCTCGGTAGCGCATCGGATCGGCAGGCGCGGGTCACCTGTGGCCGCCTGCTGCGCAAGCTGAGCTATCTGCTGCAAGAGCTTTCCGCCAAGCGACCCACCCCGGTGCCCACCGAGGCGCGACGTGCGGCGGGTGGCGGTCGCCGCGTTCTGGTGGTGGACGACAGCCCGGTGGCAGCACAGGCCCTGGCCGATGTCCTGGAGGTGCGGGGCTTCGAGGTACGCAGTGCCACTTCGCTGGGCGCTGTCATGACGATGTGCGCGTCGTTTTGCCCGGCGGTTCTGGTGGCGGACGTGCAGATGCCGAATCTGGATGTGGTCGAGCTATGCCAGCGTTTTCGTGAGGTGATGCGCGGGCAGCGCACGGCAATCCTGCTGATCTCCGGACGTTCTGAGGCCGAATTGCGTGACCGCCTGGACGTCATTCGGCCCGAGGCGTTCGTATCCAAGTTGGCAGGCGCCGACGCGGTGGTGAGCCGTGTGGCCGCGTTTTTTCAGGGTTTCCAGGAATGAGCCACAGCGGTGTACCTTTGCCCGAATCGCTGCCAGAGGCGTCCTCTCCACCGGCAAACCCGGGCGAAACGGTGGCGCTCATGCTCGTGCGCGTGGGCGGGCGGTGGTTTGCCATCGACGCGCGCATGATCGAGGAGGTGGCGGTCAAGGGAGCGGTCACGCGGGTGCCCACCGCCGCACGCCACGTGCTGGGCGTGGCTGGCTTGCGCGGCGGCGTGGTGCCAGTCATCAGCTTGCAGCAGATGATCGGGATCGCGGGGGCCGCAACCACGGAGCTGGCCACAACTCTGCCTCGCCTAGTGGTGGTGCGCGCCGGTGACTGCGAGCTCGCTCTGGTGGTTGATGAGATCCGCGGCATCATCGCTGACCCTCCGGCGGCAGATGCGGCCCAAGCCAGCGGCGCGGAACGGCCCTCTTTCTTGCGGCAGGAGTTTGAGTGGCAGGGCAAGCTGGTGGGCGTGTTGGACGTGGCCCAGCTTGCCGCCGCGGCCGGGTCGAGCCAAGGGGGCGCCTAGTGGCGGGACGAATGCACAAGGGCGGCCATCCATGAGGACGCTGGTCTTGCGCGCAAAACTGATTCTGGCGTTCACCCTGGTGATCGTGGTTGTCACCCTCTGCTTCGCCGGGTACCTGCTGGTTCAACAGGAACGGATGGCGAGTGCTGCCCTGGTCACGCGCGCCACTGGGATCACCGGTGTATTGGCCAGGTTGGTGGCTCCGGCGGTGGAGACTGACAACCGGCATGAGGTGAGCAACTCTTTGGCCGCGGTCTACGGCCACGCGGACCTGCGCTACGTGGTGGTGATGAAGGCCAGCGGCGAGGTCTACGATCGGCAGAGCGTGGGCAGCCTGGCGCCCGGCGATGAGCTGCACGACAACAGCCGACAGGAACGGGTGGTGCAAACCCACGGGGGCTTGCTGCATGTGCTGGTGCCCATTGTCAGCAAGGGCAACCAGCTAGGCACCCTGGTGGCAGGTTTTTCCCGTCAGTCCATCGACGATGCCATCCGGTCCAGCCAGCTGGCCCTGCTGGCCGGGGCATTGGTCATCCTGCTCATCGGCGTGGGCGTGGCCTGGTTCATGTCGGGCAATATCGCACGTCCAATTCGCGCGGTGGCCACGCGGTTNNCAGCAGGCCTCGGGTATCGAGCAAACCCGGCGCACCATGGATCTGGTGCTGGCCTCGGCACAGCAGATTGCCGAGAACTCCAGCGTGGTGTTGGGCAACGCCGAGCGGACGGTGGCGGGAAACCGCGACGTGGCGTTACGGATCAAGGAACTCGACAGCCACGCAGAAAAGGCCGGCGAGATCCTGGCCGCCATCATGCAGGTGGCGGACCGCACCGACCTGCTGGCCCTCAATGCGGCGCTGGAGGGTACCAAGGCAGGCGAGGCAGGCCGCGGTTTTACCCTGGTGGCAGCGGAAATGCGCCGGCTGGCCGAAAGCGTGATGGAGTCGGTCACCGGCATCCGGCGCCTGATGAATGACATGCGGACTGCCTCACAGGTCGCGGTGCAGGCCGGTCAGGAAGGGATAGCTCTTTCCGAGGAGACCACCCGTTCGGCGCGTGACATAGCCCAGGTCACCCAGCAGCAGCGCAAGGCGACCGAGCAGGTGGGGCAGAGCATGGACGACATGGCGGCGACCGTGACCGACGCCATGGCGAGAACGCGCAAGACTACTGCCAACGCGGCGGAATTGGCTGCGGCGGCGCTCCAGCTCGGCACCTTGGTGGACAGTGGTCGGTCGACCCCTCCACCGGTTGCGCTCGTCGAACAATCGCGGCTGCCGGCCAGCGCAGTGGCCGGGGGAAGCAACCGGTGAGTTCGTGGAAATCATCGAGGAAGCTCGGCGGCAGAAGCAACTGGACATGTTCCGCCAGGTGGCGGGGGAACGAATCGGTCGCCTCAACCTGGCGTGGATCGATTTTGAAACCAAGGGGGTAGACCCGGCTGGGTTCTTGCGTGAAGGCCACACCTTGAAGGGCGAGGCGAGCCTCACCGGGTTCGTTGAGGTGTCGCGTCTGGTGCATATCATCGAGGGTTTCGTGAAGCTGGTGCGTGATCAGCATGGTCGCCCCGACCAGCACGCCGGTGATCTGATCCTGCGCGGGTTGGATCTGGTTTCCGAGCTGGTGCAAAGCGAGCCCGGCGCCTGGTCTTCCGAGGCTGAGGCATTTGCCAGCGAGGTACAGGCATTATTGTCTCAGGCGGAAGCCGACGCGAACGCGATCCCCGATCTGCCGGTAACGGCCGCTCCGCCCGTGGCTTCCATCCGAGCAGCGCCATCGCGGCGCGAGGCATCGGTGCGGGTCGCTTCGGAGAAGATCGATCGGCTGCGCGGCGTGGTCTCGGACATGTTGCTGTCGCATGTGCGTTGCCGCCAACTCGCGCGCGAGTTGCATCAAGTTCGCGAGAGCGCAGCCGACACGCAGGATGGCTTTCGCTTGTTCGAGGACAAAGAGCGGGCGCGCAAGTGCGGGTGTGTGGTGGATAGCCTGGCCGGGATCGAGTCCCGACTGCGCGAGGAGGCGCACGGGCTGTCGCGGGTGGTGGCGGAACTCGACAACGCCACACGCGCGCTGCGCATGACGCCGCTGTGGACGCTGCTGGATCGGTTTCCCGTGCCCCTGCGCGCGCTGGCGCGCTCGCTTGCGCGCGAGGTGCGCCTGGACATCGAGGGCGAACAGGTCGAGGTGGACAAGACGCTGCTCGAGATGTTGGAAGAGCCACTTCTGCACCTTCTGCGCAATGCCGTGGATCACGGGATCGAGGACGCCGAGGCGCGCAAGCGGCTGGGCAAGCCAGCGGAGGCCACGGTGCGAGTTGCTGCAAGCGTCGCGGGCCAGCGCCTGCACTTGCGAGTGTCCGACGACGGAGCAGGGATCGACCTGTCGACGGTGCGGCAGCGCGCGATTGAGATGAACCTGCTAGCTGCGGCGGAGGCGGGCTCGGCGCCGGACGCGCAGATCATCCGCACCATCTTTGCCACTGGTTTCACCACCCGCCGCCAAGTCACTGAGCTATCAGGCCGCGGCATCGGGCTCAACGTTGTGCTCGACGTGGTGGAGGGTCTGGGCGGGACAGTGGAGGTGACCAGCGAGGTTGGTCAGGGAACGACTTTCGATATCTGCGTGCCCATCACCGTGGCCATCTCACGCGTGGTTCTGTTCCGGGTGGGAATGGGCAGCTACGGCCTGCCCGTAACCTCGGTGCGCGCGTTGGTGGAGGCGCGCTCGGTGCAGACGGTGGACGGCCCCGACGGACCGGCCATACGCTACAACGATTCACTGCTGCCCCTGCTTGACCTGGGCAAGGCGCTGGAGGAAACCCGGGGCACCGGCGCCAACACGCGCATCATCATCGCGCAAAGTGGGACCGATTTGGTGGCCCTGCATGGCAGCAGCGACCACCTGGAGCGCGAGGTGGTGTTGCGGCCCATGGTGAAATTTTTCGAACGCCAACCCCTGGTCACCTCCGCGGTGACCTTGGAAGACGGGACGCTTGCGGTGGTGCTAAAGGCCACCGAGCTGGTGTTGTTGGCGCGCAGCCAGCAAGCCAAGGCGCGCGCAGCAAGTTGTGCGGCTCCAGCAGCACTGGGCGGGTGTGGTGGTTTGGCGCTGGTGGTGGACGATTCACCGATCGTGCGCGATATCATCGCCGAGGCGCTGCGCGGCTATGGCATGCAGGTGCTGGTCGCCAACGATGGCGAGGAGGCATTGGCAGTGTTGGCGGCCACGCCTGAGGTAGACATCGTGCTGACCGACATGGATATGCCGCGGCTCGACGGGCTGGGCTTGCTGCGTGCCATTCGCAGCCGTGGCAAGGGCAGCGACATTCCGGTGGTGGCCATCTCCATGCGTGGCAACGAGAGTGAGAAGAGACTTGCATTGGAGGCGGGGGTGCAGGCTTATATTGACAAGAGCGACTTTACCCAAGCCCTGCTCTGGCGGACCGTGAGTCCCTTCGTGGTGCAGACGTGAAGACGCGGGTGTTGGTGGTCGACGATTCTCCGCTCATCCGGGCGGTGCTCTGCCAGACCTTCGCGGCTGCCTCAGATATCGAAATCGTGGGCGAGGCGGGCGATGGCAGAGCCGCGGTTGAGTTGGCTGCCCAGCTGCGGCCCGACGTCATCACCATGGACGTGCTCATGCCGGTGATGGACGGGCTAGAAGCGGCAGAAAGAATCATGCGTGACTGCCCCACCGCAATCGTCGTGGTGGCGCGCGACGGTGGGGATGTGCGCATGCTGGCGATGGAGGCATTGGCTCGCGGCGCCCTCGAAGTGTTCCCCAAGCCGGCCACAGGTTTCGATGCCACGGCGGCTGCAGCACTAGCCGCGACCGTGCGCCGGGTGGCGCGCGCGCAGGCTCGCACTCGCGTGCAGGGAGAGGGGAGGGGAGTCGGGGCGATCGCGGCCGGCCAGCCCGGGCGCATGCGCGTGCTGATTGTCGACGATTCGCCGCTGGCGCGTGAGGTATTGCGCAAATGGCTTTCCCGTGAGCCCGACATCGAGGTGGTGGGCGAGGCAGGCGATGGAGCGCAAGCGGTCGGTTTGGCAACCGACCTGCGACCGGATCTGGTCACCATGGATCTGCTGATGCCGATCATGGGCGGGGCAGACGCCAGCCTGCGCATCATGCGCGAGTGCCCGTGTCCGATCCTGGTGGTGGCGAGCGCGCCCGGTTCCACCGAACCGTTGGCACAAGAGGCGCTGACGAATGGAGCGTTGGAGGTTTTTCACAAACCCAGCGCGGGGTTCGACGACAAGAGCCTGCAGCAACTGCTGGCGACCATCCGCCGCATGGTGCAAGTGGCGCGCGCGCGTGCCCTGGCTCAGCCGGTGATTCGTCGATCGCTGCCCCTGCGGCCCAGCGAGGTTGCGGTTGTGGGTGTGGTTGGCTCGACCGGCGCGCCTCGCGTGCTACGTGATCTGCTGGCTGGCCTGCCGGCCAATTTTTCTGCGCCGATGGTGGTCGTGCAACACACTGAACGGGGATTCGCAAGCGCGTTGGTATCGTGGTTGGCTGCGGCCAGCAAGCTGTCGGTGAAGCTGGCACGCGACGGAGACAGCGCAGCGCCCGGCGAAGTGGTAGTGGCGGGCGAGGACGCGCATGTGGAGATGACCATCGATGGGCGGGTGCGGCTGCACTCAGGCGATGCGGTCGACGGCTTTCGGCCATCGGGCACGGTCTTGCTGTCGTCGCTGGCCGCGGGCTTTGGCCGGCGCGCACTGGGCATCGTCTTGTCGGGCATGGGCAGCGACGGGGCCGATGGCCTGGGCGCAATCCATGCCGCTGGTGGCACGGCGGTGGTGGAAGATCCGGAAAGCGCGGTTGTGGCGGGTATGCCCGAACGGGCTTTGGCGCGCGCGACCGGGGCCTTTGTCGAGCGGGGCGAGCGACTGGCGTGGCTGGTCAACGAACTGGTCGGGAGCTAATCTACTGGCTCACGAGGTCCTTCAGGAAGGCATCGACTTCGACCAAGTTCAGCCATTCCTTTCGGTGCGCATCCAGAGCTGGGTAGGTTAGCTCAGCCGGCAGTTTCAGTTTGCTCTGCTTGCCCCGGGTGATCACTCCGCAGCCAGCGTCGAGGTTGACCACGGTCATCTTCAGGTCATCGCGGGTAGCCCTCAGCTTTAGCCATGCCTTCCACAGGTCGCCTGCTGCCGACGTCGGATTGCTGTCGCGCACGATGATGGTTCCGTTCTTACTGAGGACCTTGAGCGAGCTGGCGAGCGTCTTTTCCACCTGAGCGGCATCGCGCAGGCCGTTGATGAAGATGAGATCAAAGGTCTGCTTGTTCTGTGCGAAGAACTCATCGGGGGTCATCTGGAAAGCGGCGTTCGACTTGCGATCCGGATCAACCCCGATCTTGATCTTGCTGTCGATCGCATCGAAATTCCCCTCGCGTGCGCCCTGGCCGATCTCCAAGTAGGA
>PMJE01000342.1 GCA_003157315.1 Myxococcales bacterium
AGGAAGGCCATCAGCGAAGCGACCAAAAGGCGTTGGGCGCTGAAACGGGCCGAAGGTCAGAAGCAACAATCAACCGTCGCAAAGAAGGCGGCGGCAAAGAAGACCGCCGGCAAGAGACCGCACAAGAAGGCGCAGAGNNCTCCAACCGGCGGCGCAAGTGCGACAGCTCATACCCAATTCGCATCTATTCTGAAGTAAGAACGGGCCGAAACCGGGCCAGCGGCCGCGGTGTCTAACTCAGATATGCACATTTGCATTGCGGTCCTCCTTCTGTCAGTGGAGATCGCCCAAGCTCAATCTGGTGTGCCTACGTTTCGCGTGGATAGCGTGCTTCCATCCGGCAGTGACCGGCCCGTGCAACTCATGCCCGGAATGCTGGTCTCGATCTATGGCACAGATCTCGGCCCCCGAGAGAGCTGCATTGGCCAAGCGGACGCGACAAAGAGGGAGACGCCCAGTCCTCTGCGGCCCGACCAGCCTTTGGTAGAGACGCTGATCTATCCCAAGCAGCTTTGCGGTGTGCAGGTCATGTTTGGCGACACGCCATCTGGGCTGCTGTATGTCCAGGGGGGCCAGATCAACTTCAAGGTGCCGCAGGAGGCGCCGATGGAGGGCACCGCACCGCTGCGCGTCGTGTACCAGGGCCGCAGCAGCGCCGCCGTGGACATCCGTCTCGGCCTCGAAGCGGCCACGCTCTCGCTGGAACAACCGGCGCATGTCGGCGGACCAGTCTGGGTTCACATCCAAACGCCGCCGTTCCCGTGGTTCGGCGATGTGCAATATCCCGTGGGAGTCCACCCGGCGGACTTCGGCTGTCACGAGGTGGAAGTACGGCGCAACGGCACGCTGCTCCGGCGAATTCCGATTCGGGCCACCAGTGGTATGGTCAATGGGCTGATGTGCGGCAACATCGGCATTCCCGGCCACGAGATGCAGCATAAGAACCGGCTTCCGATGCACCTGCAGTACCGCTTCGACCTACCCGGAGTGTACGAAGTGCGGTACACGCGCCGTCGCGGGCTGCCAGGCACGCGCGATTCGCAGCCGATTTTCAAGACGGCCTGGACCCGCATTGAGATCCAGCCGGCGCAATCCGGCACACCGGTCACCCCGCCGCAGGATCCTGGGGAAGCGCTCAGCGATTACCTGCCCGGCATTCTGGGCTTCCCCGACACCGCGCACCTCTCCCTGGTCACCGAGTACCTTTATCATCAGAACGAAACCGTGCGGCAGTACACCTCATTGGGCCTCGCCTACTGGCCGGACGACGAAATCAATCGCCGTCTCACCGAACTGCTGCACACACGCGGTCCGAGCGATGTCGTAGTCGAGCGGACGTTTCGCACGCCGGGCGCGGTGGACTTCATTCTGCCGTACCTGAGGTCGGACAACCCGGTGCTGCTGCGCGGCGCCATTACCGGCGTAACACGCCTGTTGTTTGCCGATCCGCCACTGCTCTCCGCCGACGCTCGCGCGCGCGCCGAAGGCGCCTTGATCTCCGCCGCCGGAAGCGTGCTGCACACCGGAGACCCGCAAACGGGGAATAACTACGCTAGTGCTCTCGGCGGCGTTCACGACCCGCGCGCCCGCGACCTGCTCTGGAATTTCGTAAACCGCAACGTACTAACCGAGCAATCGCTGATCGTCATCACCTGGTTTAAGAACCCGGCAGACCTGCCTCGCCTCGCGACCCTGCTCGAAGCTCGGGCCAAGGGCGATCCCAAGGACCGCACGTACGCCTCGCTGCCTTACGCAATCCACCGGGCGTATGGCGATGCTGCGTTGCCGGTGCTAGAGTCGGCCATTCAGAAATCCGACTACGTCTGGGTGCAGACCAACTGCGCCCGCGAGTTGGTACAAGCCGGCCGCAGTTCCGGCTTCGCCTTCATCGCGCAGGCCATCGAGCAGAATCAGTTCTACCGGCGCGAGATGGTGCAGTTTGTCCAGGACCGCTTTCCGGAGTTGCGCGGCGCGGACGACAGCAAAGTGTTGGCGTTCCTCAAAGCGCGCCAGTGATCGGCGAAATCATCGCGCGGCGCATTGAGCGTACACTCCAACCCACCGAACACATGCCTTGGCGAAAGGCGCTCCACACTATTGAAGCCCGCAACGGTCGCAACAAGTCTCGGCCCGGAGTCCATCGATGCCTTCCTTCCCGATGATCGGGACCATCACAAGTCCCGCAGCGGGATCCATCCACCACCAACCCAACATTGCATTCAACAGCAGGCCACCCAAGAGAGTGGCAGAAAGGTAGCTACAGAAGTCGGCTTGTTTTGAATCGGCGTGCATGGCTCCGCTGCCAATCTGACGAGCGACTCGCCGTTTCGCTCGGGCTAGCAACGGCATGACGATCACCGAAATGGCGGCGATCACGATGCCGAAAATACTTCGTTTTGGGGGAACGTGGCGGATCAGCATGGAGCCGGATTCGTAGAGGATGTACAACGCCAGCGCAATGAAGCACGCTCCGACTGTCCGCAACGCAGCTCGTTCGACTTGCTCACGCCGCGAAAGGTCCAGGTCGTGGTGGAGTCGCCAGAGCAGTGCCGCTCCAGACGTGACTTCGATTAGGCTATCCAGACCGAACCCAACGAGCGAAACGGAGCGAGCGATCAAGCCGGCAACGATGGAGGTCACGCCTTCGAGGGTGTTGTAGCCGATGGTGAAGTACTCCAGCCGCTCACCGCGGCGTACGTACACTTCACGATTGGCCGTGCCGGTCGCTCTCACGTCTTCATTATGCGAGATCTACGAGCGCCCGGTTCGACGAACAATCCGGCACTTTGCGATACACCTGACAAGGTGGCACAACACACTGCTCGCAGGGCTTTCCAATAGCCAATCCAAGGAGAACTCCGCAAGCACGCCACCACGCGCCACAAGCACGCGTCGTTGCGCGCCAAACCGACCACGACAGTTCCCACATCTGGGGTATTCCGCATCCCAACCTCATACACAAGTCCACAGCACACCACCATCTATCCGCGCTCGCCACAACTGCCATTGCCACGTCCTCGCCGCATCGCTAGGCCGACCTCCGCCGCGTTCGCCTCAATTTCCGCCTNNGGCTTGCGGGGTGGTCGCTCAGGTCAAACCTAGGTCAATACCAGGGCAATCACAGGGGAAAATGGAGTTTACGGGACGTCGATCAAGCGGTAAACCTGCATGGTCTGTGCATCGACAACTTCCAGGTCCGCCGGCTCAGTCTTGGGAAGGTCACTCGCCAAACCGATCAGCACCCGCTGGCGTATCCGCCATAAGCGCTGNNTCGAGGGCGAACCGAAGCTGCCGGCCACCCAGGGAAAGTGTAATGATCGCGTCGTAGTCCTTGGCATATTTGGAAACGGTCAATTCGTTCCGGCATCGGATCTCCATTTCGTTCTCCCACGAAACCAGAGTGCGGCTCCGGAGCAGATCCAGGTGAAC
>PMJE01000637.1 GCA_003157315.1 Myxococcales bacterium
GCCCGCAACCCGCACCACGCGACGGCACGGCGCCCCGTTCTGACGACTCGCGGTGGTGGTGCGGTTCCTCTGGGTCGGGGCGGGGGCTGGCTGGATTGTGCGCGCGGGCCTTTCGCGCCGGGCGGGCGAAGACCGTGAGCAGGTGGCGCGCAGTCTGGCCAGCTTCCTCAGGGAGGGTGAGTTGGATCGGGTCGCGCAGTTCCTCGCCCTTCTGCGCGGTAACAGTGCCGCGCTCGACGCACACGATCCGCAGCTCGATCTCATCATCCGCAGTGAGGCGGCTCTCTACCGGTACCAGGACGCTGACCCCGCGCGCCTGGGTCGCATCAAGCCATATCTGTCGGCTAGCACGACCGGTCCCGCATCCGGGCAACGGGTCCTGGCCAGCCTGGCGGTGGCGTCGCGGCAAGAGCGGGCCGCGCGTCTGGCTGAACTGGAGCCGCTGCGCGCTACCTTCGATCGAGATCCCGAGTTCCACTATCTCGTGGCCACCGCGCTTGAGCACAAAGGTGAGGTGAAGGCAGCTCGGCAGGCCTGGGATCGGGCCTGCGAGCTCGGCCCGTTGTGGCTGGCCCACCGCTATGAACAAGCTTGGTTCGAGGCTCGCCAGGGCAAGCCGGATGCCGTCAGCAAACTGGTCGGCCGGCTCATGCGTGTCGCGCCCGACTCGGCCTGGGCGGGATTGGCAGCGCGACAGTTTGGCGGCGCTCGGCGGCCCGAGCCCGATTCCTCAGCGGCGGCCGCGTCCGCCCGCCCGGCCCCGGTGGTTGCGCTCTATCATCAACACTTTGCCCTGGCGCTCGCGCAGGTAGGTGCCGGCGATCCGATCGCGGCTAGGCGCAGTCTTGCCCAGGCGATCGCAGCGGTGAACGGCCAAGCAGCCTTCGTGTTTGATGCCTTCGACTGGCTGGTCGAGGGCAATGCCATCGGGCTGGCACGCGACCTGACCGGGTTCGAGGATTGGCCGCAACATTCCGAGCTGGCGGCAGCGCGAGTCCAGCAACTGGCCGAGCCCCAACGGCGCGCGGACGAGAATCCGCCGGCTGCTTCTGAATCAAAGCCGAAGCCCGGAAAGCACATCAGGAAGCCCGGCCGGGGCAAGGCAAAGGCGCGACGTAGGAAATGAAGTTTCAGCTTACCACCAGAACGCGCCTGCTGGGCATTGGCTGCTCGCTGTTGGCGAGCCTGCTTGCCTTGCCCCTGGTGGTCGCGCAGCCGTCTTTCTTCCGGGTGGCGCCCGGGCCGCTCAACGAGAGTCACGCTGCCTTGGACAATTCGGACGGCTGTCAGCAGTGCCACGAGGCCAATCACGGTGTCACCGATGCCAAGTGCCTCGACTGCCACAACCACAAGCCGCTCAAGGACGAGCTGGCCAAAAAGCGCGGTTTGCACGCGACATTCACCGGAACCTGCCTGCACTGCCATCCTCAGCACAAGGGACGCGAGTTCAATATCATCGACTGGAAGCACGCGGGCGGACACGAGACTTTCAACCACACCCAGACTGGTTTCTCGCTGCTCAACGACCACGCCAAGCTCGCCTGCGCTTCCTGCCACACCCGACGAATGAAGTCGGGTCGCATAACCTACCTGGGCCTCTCCAAGGATTGCCGGAGTTGCCACAAGGGCGTTCACGGGTTCAGCGAGAATGGGCTCGCACAAAAGTGCGACACCTGCCATCCCCCTGGTCACGTCCTGCGCGGCATGCTTCTCGCCGCCTGGTTGGAACCGCACGGTCGCTACTCGGGCATCGCCTTTGACGGCAAGCACCTCGAACAGCCTTGCACCAAGTGCCACCCCAACGCCCAGATGGCGGGTCGCACCCCGCACCGCAACTGCACCGACTGCCACCGTCCTTTCCACCCGGTGACCGCCGACACCGCCAAATGTGCGTCTTGCCATTTTGCCGGACATCCCTGGAAAGAAGCCAAGGTCGACCACCGTCGCTTCGGCTTTGCCCTACTCGGCAAGCACCAAAGTATCGATTGTCGAAAATGCCACGGGAAGGGCACGCAGCTCACGTACACCCAAGGCGGCTGCGTCAACTGTCACGAGCACCGCGGGGTACACAAAGGGCAGTTCGCGGACAAGCCTTGTTCTGGCTGCCACGTGGAAGGCGGCACGCGCACGCGGGCCTTCACCCACAACAAGGACACGCGCTTTCCCCTCGTCGGTTTCCACGCCGAGCCCAAGGTGCGCAGCAAGTGCGCGAACTGTCACCAGAACGAAATCTACCGCACCAACAAGCTCGCCTGTGTCGACTGTCACAAGGACAAGGACAAACACAAGGGACAGCTCGGCAACGACTGTTCCCAATGTCACTCGCCCACCCAGCATTTCAAAGACCTGCGGCTGGTTTGGAANNAGCTGGGAGAAGTCACGTGCGTGAACTGTCACGAGAAGACTGAGCCGCACCGGGGCCAGCTCGGCCGAGACTGCGGCAAGTGCCACCGACCGGAAAAGGGAGCACCCAAGTTCAAGCACGACACGATGACGTCCTTCGTCCGCGACGGCGCACATCGCGATCTGGCCTGCTCTTTCTGCCATCGGCCGCGACCCGATTCACCCCCCGCCCTCGGTTGGACAAAGAATGAAGTGGCACCGCCGCTCGATCGCCGGTTCCCGGTCATGGGCAAACGCTGTGCTGACTGCCACGCGGATCCGCATCGCGGGTCAGCCGGGCTCGACTGCGGCGAGTGCCACTCCACCAGCGATTTTCGGGTCCAGATGGCAGGGGCCGCGCGAACCCTCAAGCCGCGCGATCACAACCAGCTCTGGTTGCGCTCGCACGCCAATTTGCCCTGGGACGAGGACGAGGCCGGGGCTGCGGGGCGCTCGTGCGCCCGCTGTCACGCCTCGCCCACCTGCACCGCTTGCCATCGCACGCACTTGCCCAAAAGCCACACGGCGCTCTGGCGTTTGCGCGGTCACGGACCAGCCGCGGCATTCGATTCCGAGGAATGCCGGGTGTGTCACCAGCCCGGGTCGTGCATTCAGTGCCATAGGACAACCGCGCCGCTCAACCACCGCGGGGCTTGGCGCACCCTGCATGGATTCGCGGCGGGGAGTTTTGCCAACGACAACTGCTACGTCTGCCACCGGCGCGCTGATTGCCTGCAATGCCACTCGCCTCCTCGATAGATAGGACAAAGGATGGAATACTAGTGGGAATTGACCATGGCACACGAAGCAAGCCACGCGGTCACAGTTGAGTCTCTTCGCTCGTTGCCGATCTTTGTCGACTTGCCCAACCCAGCGCTTGACCAGCTCTTGCGCGCAAGCCAACTACGCCAGCTCGACCATCGGCAGCGCCTCTCT
>PMJE01000235.1 GCA_003157315.1 Myxococcales bacterium
GGCGGCGGACCATCGCGGGAGGGTATGGGAACCCTTTCAGGGTTCCCATTTATTTTCAGATTTCGGCAGTGCTCAATTGCCATCGCGGCGGCGACCGAAACCGATTCATCTTTGCCGTGTGCGGCCGTGCGCAGGGCCGCGGCGCCCGCACCGGGATCGCACAGCCTGCCCAGCGCTTGCACCGCCGCCTTCTGCAGCGAGGGCCGTTGGTCGCCAAGCAAGTTGACGGCAGCGGCCACCGAATCCTTGCCACCGATCGCGGCGAGCGCCATCACGGTCTCGGTGGCCGTGCCTTCTAGGGACAGATCAGCTTGCGATTCAGTCTGCAGGCGTTTGAGTGTCGCGGCCATGGGTGCCACGGTCCGCGAATCCTTCATGTCGGCCAGCAGACGCGCCGCCAGCGAGCGCATGTCGGCGCTTTCCGGCAGGCGCCCCAGCACGCGCACCAGCAAGGCGGACGCGCGCCGATCACGGCAATGGGCTAGCCCGACGAGCGCCGCCATGCGGACGTCGTACACATCCTTTTCGTAGGCGCGCAGCAAAAGGTCGTTGCCCTCGGGCACACATAGGTCACCGAGCGCTGTGACTTCAGCTCGGCGCACCCCAGGCCACGGCTCCTGCTTGGCCGCATCGATGATCTCCCGCGCATTCGATTCTTCCTGGCGTTGGCCGAGAGCCAGCGCCGCAGCCTCGCGTGCACGCGGATCGCTGTCGAGCAGGGCAGCGCGCAGGGCCGTCCCGGCCTCGGGGTCGCTGCTGCTGGCCAGTTCGCGGGTAGCGAAGAAACGGAGCACCTCGTCGGAAGCGCGGGCGCGGAAGGCGACCAATTCGGCGGTTGCCACGGCGCTGCGGATCATGCCTAGTCCTTGAATAGTGCGGGCCTGCTCCTCGAAGCTGGCCGTACCCTTGAGCGTGGCGCGCAGGACTTCGACGGCAGCAGCGACCTGCTCAGGCTCGCGCGTGGCTGCGGCGGCGAGCACGAAGAGCAGGTCGGCACGCCTTCCGTTCGCCGAACCCTCTGCTAGGGCATCGAGCGCGGCCTGGGCCAAGGGAGGCTTGGCTCCTGCGGCGGTCTCGCGCAGGCCCGCGCGCAGCGATGGCGAACCCTTGCCCAGGCTAGCCAGCAAAGCCCGCCGGGCCTCGGGCTGCGCGAGCAAGGCGAGCGCCCGCGCCGCACGCAAGCGATCCGGCTCGGCCCGTTCTTGGTCGGCGAGAAGCGCGGCGATCGCAGCTAGGGGTGGCGTTTGCAGGTGAGCCAGGAGAGCGAAGATGATCTTCTCTTCGTCGGGCGTCGCTGCGATCAGGGCAGCGGCCAGCGCGGAAGCCAACCCTGGCTGTCCGGTGATCGGCTGCGAATCGGTCGCGGTGGGCGCGGGCATGAGAGCGGCCAGGGTCTCGATGAGACAGGCACGGCCTTGTCCCGGTGAGATCTGGGCCAGCGCGGCCGTGACCTTGTCGAGAGCGGCCGGGCCGATGGAAACCAGCAGGGGCCGGCGGGTTTCGCACGAGGTGCCGGCCGCCAGGTCGGCCACCAAACGATCGACAGCCTGCGGCCCGTCGATATCGGTCATAACGTCCATGTCGGCGATGGCCATCGCCGCATGGCCGGATTTGACCTCGCGGACCATGACCGTCACGCAGCTGGCGGCCACGGGCTTGGGCAAAGGGATCCAGAACGGCCGGCGAAATCGCTTGGCTCCGCCGTCCGCATCCTCGACCAGATCGACGTCGAGGCTCTGCTCTGCACCACGACCGAAGAGCAGGGTCAGACGGTGCGGCCGGGTCGCGGCGGCAAAAGCCTGCGCGCTTCGGGTGTCGCCGGGCAATATCTTGAGGCCGGTGATGGCAAATCCCGCGCTGGAACGCGCGGTAAAGAATTCGCCCCGGCCCGCTCGGTCGTCTGCGGTCCACACTGTGGAAGGATCGTCGTCATTGACTGCGGTGGGCGCGGAAAGGCGGCGCGCATCACCATCCACCCCGGCGGAACTAGAAGCCGCGTGAAAGTGAAAACCACCCAAGGGCTTTCCCGCCGGCGCATCACCCCGGTGGGCTTTGATGGTGTTGGGTGCCGCTCCCGGCAGGGCAGGGGGCTCGGGCTTGAAACGATGGCTGGCGAAATCCCACGCCCGTCGGAACAACTGTGCGGGCGCGCCATCGCAACGATTCAAACGGGCGGCGGTTTGGAAAGCCGCGATGCCTTTCTCGGTCACGACGATCTCTTGTGCGGTCTCGCCGTCAACGTCGCGTGCACCAGCCTCGTCCCACCAGATGACGTTCTTGGCAGGAAGCTCGGCGACCCAGACCTCCTCGCGCTTGGGTCCTTCGCCCAGGATGGGCATGCGTACTTCCAGAACGGGGTGGCCGTTCACCAACACATGCCGGGCGATGGGCGGGCCACGCCTTTCCATCGGCGTCTTGGGAGAGAAGCTGGCCACGATCTTGCCAGCATCGCGGATCTCGATGGCACCCGAAGCATCGCTAGCAGTCTCCCAAGCCAAAGCCGCGCCGGGTAGCGCGAACAGAGCAGCTGTGAGCACCAAGAAGTGGAATCGCTGGAACGAAAGCACGATGACAGTTCGATAGCGCCTGAGCTCGCGCTGGTCAAGCCGCGGGTGGTCCTTCTGGAGCCGGCGGCCGGTTCCGGCCCCGGCCCCGACTAGTCAGCCAGTCGCGTGCTTCGGCTTACAGCCCATCGAGGGGATCGCTCGAAACTGCTTTCTTGGCTTTGGCGGCGCGTCCTTGTTCCTGCGCCCCCTCGGCCGCGGCCAAGCGTTCCTGCCAGGTTTTCACCGCTGGGTGGGAGGGAGCCTGCGCAATGAGGGCGCGAAAGGCCGCCGCAGCCTCGGCCCATTTCTTCTCGGCAAAGAGTTTCTCAGCCTTACGCACGCGCTCTTCCAGGGAGATGGAATGCTTGTTCTCACTGACCTCCCTCTTGTCCGCCGACGCCTCGGCCTGGGCGGCGGGGCTGGCTGCAGGCATGCGGACTGGCGCCTTGGCAACTGGCTCTCGCCGGGCGCTGTCCCGTAGGTCCTCAGCCGATTTCGTCTTCTTGGCGGGCGCTGGCTCAGCAGAGGCAGGTGCTGCGGCAAAGACGGCCGGCGCCGCCTCCGCAGGGCGCGGCGAAGGCGCAGCCGAGAGCGGCACCGCGGTGGGGCGCGGAGGCGGTGGCTCAGTCCAACGAGCTGACGAACCAGCACCTGCGCCGACGGCGCGGCTGCTTCCATCAGTCATAGGCTTCTGCGCACGGTCTCGCAGCGATTCATCCTTGTTCGCGCGTGTGGCCGGCGCTGACTCAGGTCCGGCGATTGCACCCGCGGGAGCTTTGCTGGGCGCAGCAGATCGGAACCCTCCCTTGGCCGTGGCGGCTGCGCCGACTGGAGCCTGGGCCAGGTCTTCGCCTGCCCCGCCCAAAGGTTCGTTGGAAAGTTCGACAAATCGTCGCCCAGCCGTTCCCAGCTTGCCAGGTGCGCGCGCTGCCGAGTGGGGCTTCTCAGGCTCAACCGCGTGCCTCGACTCAGCGTAGGAGTTGTCTTCAGACTTGGCGGTTCGTCGCCTGGCCAGCGCCAGCCCCGATGGTGAAGGGAGCATCGGCTTGCCCTCTGCCTGCGGCTGGGTTTGCGGCAGGACCCGTGACTCGGCCGCGGGCTGGGCTAGCGTTTCCGTTGCGGCCGGTTTCTGCTCGGGAAATACCTGTGGATTCTTGATTACCCTGACCAGCAACACCACCGTGACCACGCCAGCGGCGCCCAGAGCAGGAACCAGCCAGGGCGTCCTCCACAGGCGTGCGAAGAAGCCAACGTTGACATGGGAACCCTGGGAGGGTTCCCAATCCCTCCCGCGATGGTGCGCCGC
>PMJE01000381.1 GCA_003157315.1 Myxococcales bacterium
GATGGTGATGATGCTGATTGCGGCCATCTTGGCTGCGACCGCGGTCTGGCACTTCTATATTCTTCCTCCCGGGGCCAAGGCCCCGGATGCGCCGGCCAGCGTACGCGCCGCCTTGGCCACCACTGCGGATGCCTGGGTCAGTTTCTTCAAGAAGCCACGGGTTTGGATGATGATCACGGCGGTCTTCTTCTACCGATTTGGTGAGGGCTTCATCGAGAAAATCGGTCCGCTGTTCCTCATGGACAGGCGAGCCGTCGGGGGCCTGGGGCTTGACAACATGGCCCTTGGCAACATCAACGGAACCTTCGGCACAGTGGCGTTTGTCGGCGGAACCTTGTTGGGCGGGCTGCTGGCAGCGCGCTACACCTTGCGCCGCATGTTCGTGCTGTTGGCGTTTGCCCTGAATGTACCGCACATCACGTTCTTCTATTTGAGCCAGGCTTTGCCGCATGATCTGGTGTGGATTACCTGCATAGTGTTGATCGAAAAGCTGGGCTACGGCCTAGGCACGGTCGGGATGATGTTGTACATGATGCAAGAGCTGTCGCCCGGGCGCTATCGCACGGCCCACTATGCCTTCGCCACCGGAATCATGGCGCTCAACATGATGCTGACCGGGATGGTGAGCGGACGCATCCAGGCCTGGCTCGGCTACCAGGCATTCTTCGGCTTCGTTCTGCTCGCCTCGCTGCCGCCCATCATCATTTCCTTCTTCGCCCCATTCGGGGCCGTGACCGAGGCCGAAGCCGCCGCCCGGTAGCTCTGTGTTCTCAGCGGGACGTGGCTACCAAGCTGATCTCAGAACTGCACGCCGGTGTCAAAATAGTTGAAGTCGTCTGCGCCGTATGAAGGCCAGGCCGTCAGGGCTTGCTCGGACACCACCGAGCGTCCCGCAGCATCGGTGAATCGCAGCGCCAGGGGAAGAGTGACCTTTCCCGCAGTCTGCGGAAGCACCCACCTGCCGCCGCGTTCCTGCGGCCTGGACTGCGAATAGTTGGGATCCCGAATCAGCGACAACCACGTTCCGGACGGCAATCTGGTTTCGACGTTGACCACTGCGCCGAAGCCGGAAACATTCACGACCGTGAGCGCGAAGTAGTACTCGCTCGCCCCGCTGTGCACCCGGATGTGGATGTTGCCCTTCACTGGGCAAGGCACGCGACGGTACCGGGTTGGGACTACCCCNNGGCACGGGCGGCGCGGGCGGAAGCGGACAGCCGTACTTGAAATCAGAAACCTCGCCGCAATGGTCGCGTCCCGAGCCACAGCACCATTTGGGATTGGCGGCGCACGGGCAGGAATCGATAATCTGAAGCGCGATGGGCGGCGTGTAGCCGGTCTCTCCCGGCTGGTAGTCGGTGCCGTCATTCTTGGTACGCACGAGTTGAAAACACTCGCCGCAACTCAGGTAGTTGTCGTTGTCGCCCGGCAGACTGGGCCAGAACTGCGTGTAGTAACTGCCGTCGGGGGCGGCAAAGTTTCCACGCAATGTGATGTTGTCAGGGTCACTGCAGAGATCCGGGTGCGCTGTGCAGAAGCTTCGGCATTTGTCGGCAAACTGGCCGGTGGCACTGTAGTTTGTCGTGCACAGACCATACAGGCCGAAGTCGCAGGCCCCATCGGAGGTCAAACCGAAATGGGTGGAACGAGAATAGTGCCAGGGCTCGTTGTCGCCGACACAATGGACCTCCGGCCATTGGCCCGAGGTGCACGCCTTGCTGCTGACTACCGTGCATTGAGCGGAACCCGTCCCTCCGCACGACGTACAGTCTTGGGATTCATTGTCGTTGCTGCAGTACTGGGCGCAGCACACACCGTTGGTCATCGCCCAGGCACCGCAGGAGGCTGCACCAGCGTCAGGGCGTGGTCCAGGACGGCGCAGAGTGGGGTCCTCTGAAACTGCGGGACCTATGCAAACCAACGGCGCATCCACGGGCGCGTCGCTGCCTGCGTCGGGAGTCGAGCCGCTGCCGGCGCAACCGCTCCCACCGCCGCAGGTCGTGCCGGTCGTGCCGCCTGAACCATTGCCGCCTCCGCCCGCCGCGCCGCCTGTCCCGGTCGTGCCTCCGGTTTCGGTCGAACCGCCCGACGCTGGCTGGCCTCCACTGCTAGACGTGCCACCCTTGTTCACAGAACCGCCCGACGCCGCCGACTGGCCTCCGTTGCTGGTCGTGCGGCCTCCGCTGCTGGCCACCACGCCACCTGTGCTCGCCGAGCCACCTGTGTTCCCCGAGCTGCCCGTCGCTGTCCGGCCCGCGGTTCCGGTCGACCCACCCCCGCCAGCCCCGCTAAACTGAACGTTCCCGCCTGCGCCACTAGTCGCGGTCCTGCCTGCGGTGCCTCCGGCCGCAGCGTCCGCACCAGTGCCCTCACTCGTCGTGGTTTGCGCGCAGCTTGCTGCAAGGAAACCGGCACAAAGAAGAACACCCATGACCGGCGCTGGCGGTTCGTGCTGCCTGGTCAGTCGAAAGCGCCTTTCCCCCTCACGTGGCATTGGATCGTGTGCCGTCGTCAGGTGCATCT
>PMJE01000495.1:0-1062 GCA_003157315.1 Myxococcales bacterium
CTCCGTGACAAAGCGCTGTAGCAGATCCGTGACCTGTGTCTGGTCGGCATCCACGACGAGGCTGGTGAGAATCTTGTCCTTCTCTCTCGGCGGGAGCTGGCCGATCCAGGCGGCCACCTCTTTGCGCTCGATCCCGACTTCGCCCATCGGTGAGCTGGCCTCGGCGGCGACATGCAAGAGGTCGCTGTCGATGCGCAGAAAGTCGGCGAGGCTCTCCAAGGAGGCACTGAGCTGCCCGAGTCCTCGGGGAACCGGTGGCTCGGCTTCGTCATCCTCCAGCTCGCCGGTCTGCGCTCGCAGGAGCCAGCCGAGATAGAGCGCCCGCAGATCACCGCGCACAAGCTCGGCTCGCACGGAGATCAGCGATGAAAGCTGTCCCTCGCCCTCAACCCAGTCACCGCCTTCCTCGTCGTCGGATAGGAACGAGAGGATAACCTTACTCGCCTTTTTCCTGACAGAGGCGCCTTCTCCGCCGCAGTAGGTCCTGGCGAGTACGGGGTCGAGCAGCCGCGCAGGCAACCGAAGCTTCAGAATGTGCGTGCCCCAGTTCGCGAGGTAGAGGAACGCATCGAAGTACTTCTCCATCCACGCATCGGTATTGCCCTTGAAATCGCCCCAGGAGTAGTCATTGACGAAGCCGGTCGGCGTGATGCGAGCCCGCGTCGAGTACGATCGCAGCTCGTCCATCTCCTTGGCAGTGAGCGGACGGTCGATGGCTTGAAATTCGTAGTACTGGTATTCGCTCATGGCTTCCTTGCTTGCGAATGTCCACGCGATTGTCGGTTGGCCACTTTGGCCAGGCCTTCGCGCTGTTCGGCCGTTGCAATCTTGTCGGCAACAGCAAACAACTTCTCGCGGTCGTAGTTGCAGTGGTGCTCGACCAACGACCTGATTTGCTCTGCGTACTCCTCGGAGGACGCCGTGACCGAGAGGACCCTGAACCAGGAAGGCAGGACCTTGTTCCAATCGACACCCACCTGCCAGGAACCACCCTCGTCGGCGAAGAAGATCACATCGTCGTTGCCCTGGTCGATGTAGTCCAGCAGCCCAAACAGGATGTCG
>PMJE01000495.1:1072-5825 GCA_003157315.1 Myxococcales bacterium
CGGTGCAGTTTCCGGAGTTGACCATGAACGACTCGTAGTACTCGCCAGCCCGGCTCGCCTTGTCGAAAGCCTTCACGTCCGCAAGCAAGGTGGCCTTGGTCTGCCTGTCACCGTCAGGGCGCAGCCTCTTGAGATCGAGATACTTCTTGGCGATTCCCTCCAACTCGGTCAGAGGCAAGAGATCGATGGCGTCGTCCAGCATGTAGAAGACGTACTCGGGTCCCAATCTGCGGATGGCCGCGCGGAGCTTGTCGCGGTCGATGTTGACCGGCTCGTCCGACATCGTCACCTCTCCACTCTTGCCCACCGTCGAAGCGCCGCGATCCAGTCGGCGCCCGCAGGTGACGGACTGGGGAGCGGCAGATCGAGCAACGGCACACGCTGCCTGGCCTTTCCCCGCGAACAAACCGCAATGATCCGCTCGTCGTCGGTCAGGTCAATCCGCTCGACCGTCACCTCGACGCCGAGCATCTCGGTCTTGAACGGGACCTCGAGGTTGTCTTCGAGCATCGTGTAGAAGCCAACGATCTGCTCGGACTCGCCGTAGGCGTCCACGATGGCCTCCTCGATCATCTCGTCGAGCCTCGCCGGAGAAGGTTCCTTGCCCCGCCGAGTAGGGTTCCTCTTCTTCTTGCTGGCAGCCATGGCTCCTGTTGCTCGAAAGATGTAGCACATCCTCATCGCTCTCGATCTCAGGGTTCCCGATCCCCCCAGATTTCTCCGAAGGGCTTGCCGTCATCGCCGCCGGCCTGTCGTGGCATCGTTCCGGCTACGGCCTGGCGTCGTGGCCTCGGCGGCCGCGCGAGGGACGCTTGCGTAACTTTCGGAGGGCCCGATTCGCCACTGCCGGATCGAAACATTATGGCTACAAGAGCACCAGCCCGAAGAGCCGGTCGCCGACTCGAGATCAGGGCAACCAAAGAGCCCCTGATAACAAGGGCTTGAAGGGACGTCTTGTGGAGCTGATGGGGATCGAACCCACGGCCTCTAGAGTGCGATTCTAGCGCTCTCCCAGCTGAGCTACAGCCCCAGAACCCGCGTTAACGGGTCAGGGGATTGTACTTGTCACGATCTGGTTTGCAACCTGGAAGTCTCGGATGTCTATTCTCGCCAGGACCTATGGCGCGCCACCGCAACCCAGAAGCCACGCCCAAGCCGACCGCGGCCAAGGCGCACGTCCGGGTGCGCGCCGACCTCGCGCTGGTCGAGCAGGGGCTGGCGCCTACGCGCGAGAAGGCCAGGGCGCTCATCCTGGCGGGCCAGGTGCTCGACGGAGATCGCCCGGTTGACAAGGCCGGCGATCTGGTAGGGGCGCAAGCGGCGCTCCGCCTGCGTGGGGAGCCCATGCCGTATGTTTCGCGCGGCGGAATCAAGCTGGCGCATGCGCTTTCAACCTTCGGCCTAGAGGTGAAGGACCTGACCGTCCTCGACGTGGGCGCCTCGACCGGCGGCTTTACCGATTGCCTGCTCCAGCGCGGGGCACGGCGGGTGTACTGCATCGATGTCGGGCACGGCCAGCTTGCCTGGAAGATCGCCTCGGATCCGCGCGTGGTCGTCGTGGATCGCACCAACATCCGTCTCATGCCGCCCGAACGCCTCCCCGAACGCTGCGCATTCGCTGTGGTCGATGTCTCTTTCATCTCCTTGCGTCTGGTGTTGCCGGTTCTGCCCGCCTTGCTCCAGCCGGGCGCGGCGGTCGTCGCCCTGGTCAAACCGCAGTTCGAGGTGGGCCGGGCCAAGGTGGGCAAGGGCGGTATCGTGCGCGACCAAGCGGATCGGCAGTTCGCGCTCGACGAAGTGAAGGCGGCCGCGGGCCACCTGGGCTACCAGGTTCTGGGCGAGACAACTTCCCCCATCACGGGAGGCAAGGGCAACGTGGAGTTTCTCCTCTACCTTCGCCATCCCTAGCAAGCGCGACCGGCGGGCGAAGCGGGGACGGCCACGACCACCTGCGGCTTTCGCGGGATCGCGGTCCCCCTGGCACTCCGGCGGTCCGCCGTCTATTGTGCTTGCCGATGGAAATCCTAGTCACCGGCGCTGCCGGATTCATCGGTTCGCATCTGTCCGAGCGCCTCGTCGCACGCGGGGATCGGGTCACTGGGTTCGACAACTTCGACGACTTCTACCCGCGCGCAGTCAAGGAACGGAATCTCGCGGGGCTGCGCCGAAACCCGGCCTTTCGCCTGGTCGAGGGCGATCTGACTGACCCGCAGGACATTGAGACTGCCCTGGACACAGCGGGCAGGGTCGATGCCGTCGTGCATTTGGCGGCGCTGGCCGGCGTGCGGCCATCCATCAAGAACCCGCAGCGCTACTGGGCGGTGAACGTGACCGGCACCCTGCACCTGCTTTCCGCCTGTCGCGCACGTGGTATCAAGCGCTTTGTCTTCGGCTCGTCGTCCTCGGTCTACGGCAAGGACAGTCAGATCCCTTTCTGCGAGTCCGATCCCTGCAGCCGGCCGCTCTCACCCTATGCCGCGACCAAGCGGGCGGGCGAACTGCTCGCCTTCACCGAGCACCACCTGCACGGCTCGTCGGTCACCTGCTTGCGCTTCTTCACCGTGTACGGCCCGCGCCAGCGCCCCGACCTGGCGATTCACAAGTTCACCAGGCTCATCGCCGCCGACCAGCCCATCCAGCTCTTCGGCGACGGAACCAGCTCGCGCGACTACACCTGGATCGACGATATTCTCGACGGCGTGTTGGCAGCCATCGAGCAGCAGGTACGGGGAGCAGGCCCCGCGTTTCGTATCTACAATCTGGGCGGCGCGCATCCCACCAGCCTGAAAAACCTGGTCGACCGCATTGCCACCGCCCTGGGCAAGCCGGCGCGCATCGATTGGCAGCCAGAACAGCCGGGCGACATGCCGCACACTTTGGCCGATGTGGAGCTGTCCGCGAGCGATCTGGGCTACTCGCCCAAGGTCAGCATCGAACAAGGCATCCCTCGCTTCGTGGCCTGGTGGCGCGCGGAGAACGGAAGCTAGCTATTCCGCACAGAGACACAGAGAGAGCAGCGCGGGAGGAGAAGGGGTTTGGCTCTTGCCGTGTCCGAACCCTTCCTTTCTCATCCGTTCTCTGTGACCTCTGTGCCCTCTGTGCGAAACAGCTAACTTCCTCTCCCGATCCCGTAATACGTGAAGCCAGCCGCGCGCAATGCGGCCGGGTCCCAGACGTTGCGTCCGTCGATCACCACTGGCGTGCGCATGACACTGCGGAGGCGCTCGAAGTTCGGCCGGCGGTAGTCGTGCCATTCGGTGACCAGCGCCAGGGCATCGGCACCCTCGGCACATTGGTAGTTGGATGCCTGGTAGTCTGCCCGTTCACCCAGGATTTTGCGCGCCGCCGGTATGGCGACCGGGTCAGTGGCCGCCACGCGCGCGCCGGCGGCGAGCAAGTCCTCAATGAGGACCAATGCCGGCGCCTCGCGCACGTCATCGGTGCCGGGTTTGAAGGCCAGTCCCCACACGGCGATCTTGCGGCCGTGAAGGTCGCCGCCAAAATGTTTGAGCAGGCGCTCGGCCAGGTGGTGTTTTTGCTGCTGATTGACCGCCTCCACCGCGGCCAAGACTCGCAGGCGCGTGCCCGCTTGCTTGGCGGTGTTGAGCACTGCGCGCAGATCCTTGGGAAAGCAGCTTCCGCCGAACCCCGCCCCGGCGTAGAGGAACTTGTTGCCGATGCGCGCGTCCGAGCCAAGTCCCTTGCGCACCAGCTCGATGTCGGCACCCACTGCATCGCACAGGCTTGCCAGCTCGTTCATGAACGAGATGCGCGTCGCCAGCATGGCATTGGCGGCATACTTGGTCAGCTCGGCTGAGCGGCGATCCATCATCAGGATGCGATCGCTTGAACGGGTGAACGGCGTGTACAGGGCCTGCAGGGTGTGGAGCGCGCGCGGGTCGCTGGTCCCGAGAATCACGCGATCGGGCTTCATGAAGTCGTTGACCGCGTCGCCCTCCTTGAGGAACTCGGGGTTGGAGGCGACGGCGAATTCGTGGCGCGTGTGCTGGCGTACGATGGCTTCGATCCTGTCGCCGGTGCCCACCGGCACGGTGGACTTGGTCACCAGCACGGCCCAGCCGGAAAGGGCGCACGCGGCCGTCTGGGCGGCTTGAAGAATGTAGCTGAGATCGGCGGAGCCATCCGGCGCGGGCGGGGTACCTACCGCCAGCACCACGACCTGGGCACCAGCGACGGCGGCGCCCAACTCGGTGGTGAAGGCGAGGCGGCCTTCCTGCGCGTTGTGCGCGATAAGTTTGTCCAGACCGGGTTCGTAGATAGGCACCTGGCCCCGCTTGAGCGCGGCGATCTTTTCCCCGTCGATGTCGCAACAGGTGACGTCGTTGCCCATGTCCGCGNNGCAGGTGATGATTCTCGCGGCTGGACGTTCGACCCGACTGGGCTCGCTTGGCATGGCTCTTCCTAAGCCGCTGCTTCCCGTGTGTGGCTATCCCGCCGTGACCTATGCCTTGGCGTTGTGCCGGCAAGCCGGATTGCACGACGTCGTGATCAATCTGCACCACCACGGCGACAAGATCGGCAGGTCCTTGGGCGATGGCTCGCAGTTCGGGGTCAACCTGCGCTACTCAGTCGAAGAAGAGCTGCTGGGCACAGGCGGGGGCGTGGGCAAAGCTCGCGCTCTTTTTGCTTCCGAACCCGTGCTAATCATCAACGGCAAGGTCGCGGCGGATGTGGATTTGCGTACGGTCATCGCGGCCCATGCGCAGGAGCCGCGGGGAACCGTGGCCACCAT
>PMJE01000158.1 GCA_003157315.1 Myxococcales bacterium
TGGTGTGTTCGCCGTGGCAATCAGCGCAGGTGGGCACGTCTTCATTGCCCTTGGCGAGCAATTTGCCGTGCACACTGGCCTGGTAGGCCTGTGCGATCTTCTGGTGGCATTTCGAGCAGGTCTGCGGCAGCTTGTAGCGGTCGACGTACGATTCCTTCTTGGAGACCTTGGCGATGTCGTGTTCGCCGTGACAGTCGGTGCAGACCGCGGCGGGCAGATTGGTGAAGGTCTGGTTGAACTTGCCGTGGATGCTGGATGCGTAGGCCTTTACCCGGTCACTGCTCTTCATTTGCCACGACTTGTCTTCGCGGTCCACGTGGCATGAGGAACAGGTGGCAGTGACGTTTCTGCGGGAAACCTGCGATTCGGTCGTGGTTGGCGACAAGATACGATGCGAGCCGTGGCAGTTCTGGCACAGGGGCGCACGCGGGTCGTGTTTGCCCAGCTTGGCCACGCCGTGCACGCTGTTGCGATACAGAAGGGGGATGCCCTGGCTCTCCGCCTTCACCATGTTGCTCTGATGGCAGAGCGAGCAATCGACCGGATCGAAAGGCTTGTGCGCCGTGCGGCCTTCGGGAACCTCGGCTGCTGGATCGATCTTGTGGCAGGCGGTGCAGCCGACCGCCTGATGCGGCGTGCCCTTGAACAGCTCAGGCGAAGCGGCCGCCAGCTCCTTGCCGTCAGTTTCCGTCTGATCGGTCGCGTGGCACTGGGCGCAGGTTTCGTCGTCGAGCTGCTGCGCGCGTGCTGGTAAACTTAGCCCACAAATCAGCAGCCCAAGCGTGGTCAAGCCGAACGCCGCCGTGGACCTGCGTGGCGGCGACGCGGATGCGCGGCTCGCGCCAAGGGCACTTTCCTGAGCGGTTCGCACCATCAGCTCCATATTAGGCCGCAGGTGCAAACCTCGCGCAAGCAGAATAGGGGACTTCGCACCTCCCGTTTTGGGCACCAGCTACGCAAGGATGGGCGCAGCGAATGCGCGAAATGGCCGCACACCCCCAGCTTCGCCACCGACCCGCGGCGGCCTCAATTCCGAATCTCCGTCCCGCCTGGCGAAGCCTCGGCACAACGCGTCGTGGCAAACCTCGCCCTGGCACCGGAGCGGAGCAGCCGATCCATTACGAAAATCTGAGCCCTGTGTAATGAGGTAGGCCACTATTGGGAGCACTGCTAGTCTGTGCCCGCAAGGCAATTCACAACCCGCGAGGTAGCTGCAAAATGACAAATCTTCGTCGTCTCGCTCCAGGCCTGACCGCAGTATTTTTCTTGGGACTCGGATGCTCTTCGACAAACGAAGGTGCGCCCGCGCAACAAGGAGGTGGTAGCCAAGGGTCAGGTGGGAACAGCTCAGGAGGCACGGTCGCCACGGGAGGCTCGCTTTCCAGCGGCGGTTTGGTTTCCACCGGCGGTTCGGTCTCCACCGGTGGGGCGGCTCCTACTGGCGGTTCAGTTTCCACTGGGGGCGCGGTGCCCAAGGNNGTGCCCAAGGGCGGCACGGTTTCCGCTGGCGGTTCGGTCACGACCGGCGGGGTGGCTGCCACCGGCGGCGCGGTGCCCAAGGGTGGCACGGTTTCCACTGGCGGCACTACCAGCGGCACTGGCGGTGGTGGCCCGGGCGGGGCCGAGGGCGGCAGTAGCGGGACTGGCGGAGCGGGTGGGGTGGGCGGCACGACCGGGAAAGGCGGCTCATCAGGCAGTGGCGGAGCCGGCGGAGTGGTTGACGGTGGCGCCGGCAGCGGGGGAACAACCGGACCCTTCCCGGATGCTGGCGCGGTGGATCCCAACAAGAAAATCACGGTTTGGATGGTTGGCGACTCGACCATGCAGAACTGCGCCGGCAGCGGCCAGTGCGGCTGGGCCGCTGAATTCCAGCAGTACTTCAGCGCCAACGCCACCATCTCCAATCAGGCACGGGGTGGCCGAAGCATCCAGACCTGGATTTGGGGCGACCCAAACGTCTCGAAAACCGCCGCAACCGACGCGAACGGCGATTGCCAGGTCATTGATAAGACGACGTACTCCGACAACTTGACCACCATGCTCGATCCGACGAAAGGGATGCAGCCGGGCGACTGGGTGTACGTCGCGTTTGGCATCAACGACGGCACCGCCACTTGCAATCGGCATGTCAGCAAGACCCTCTTCCAATCTGACCTTGACTTCATGGCCACGACCATAAGGTCCAAGGGCGCGAACCCGATCTTCGGTACGTCGACCAGCGGGCAGTCATGTTCCGGCTCAACCAACGTTGCCAACCGCGGATTCGGGCCGGAAACCAAAGCCGCTGGCGCCGCCGACAATGTGCCGGTCATCGATTTGATGACGCTCTCAGTTGCTCTATACAACAGCCTCAAGCTCTGCCCGAGCGGCAGCACAACCTTCTGGTTCGACGGCACCCATTTCAAGACAGACGGCGCCACCCAGGTCGCGGGTGTCGTGGCCCAGGCACTAAAAGATCAGGGCATTGGTCTGGCTGCCTATCTGAAGTAGTCGGGCACGCGGTCGACAGTCGCCAACCCCCTTGGCTACCATCATGGGGCTGAGCCGGGAAACATGCGCGGAAGCGACAGGGAGAATATCTGTTGCCAAGGCCCCCAGTCGTGTTCACCGGGGACCTCCACCACTTGGTCCGCAGGTAGAGCAGCAGCCAGCAGCCGCTCTGCACGCAGGAACCGGTCGCTCTGACCAAAGCCAAGAAAAATGCGCGGGCAACCCTGCGCTTGCGGAATGCAACGGCCCAGCCAGAGCCAGAGCTGGCGTTGATAATCATCAGGGCTGGCCTTGGCGGTGGTCTTCCACTTGGCCAGTCCACCGGCCTGCTCGATCTCGTTGATCAGGTCATCGTCTCCCAAGAAAGGCGCGATGGCGAGAACACCCTCCACTTCGCTCGGATGTTGCTCGGCAAAGACCAGTGCTCCCAGGCCTCCCATCGAAATCCCCGAGATCCAGAACGATCGGTAGCCTCGGGCTCGCGCCGGGGCGAACACGTCCTCCGCCAGGCGCTGGCCGAGCGTCCGAGCAATGTAGTAGCCGTACTGTGCGTCGGCAGCAACCAGGTCGACCGGCGCCCCGGACTCGCGCGCGACTCGCACGAACCCATGCTTCTGGAAATCGGCAGCGGTGTCGTGTCGACCGGGCAAGAGCACCAAGAGGGCCCGGCTCGGCACATCCTGTTTCGCAGGGTAGGAGATGCTGGGTATCGGCGTCGGCGCAGGGTAGATGATCGAACAAGCTGGGATGCAGGCGATCATCGACCAGAGCCACAAGCGGCAGAACATTCCGTCCATTGCTCGAACCTCCAAGGGTAGCGCCTCCGGTCAGAAGAACCTTGAGTATGTCACTGTCGCCACCTCAAACACCACAGCGCGGGCGCTCAAGAATTGCATCGCAACTACCGGCCTCGTGCTTGACAGGCCACCGAGCGGGCAGGATACTGCTCGCATGAGGATTGGACTGGCCGTGCTTGCTGGCCTTTTTCTCGGCGTTGGCTGTGGCTATGGCTATACCCAGACCACATCGCACGTCGCAGACCCGAAACCAGAAGGCTGCGCTTTCGATCTGCTGAGTGTGCGGCCCGACCGTCCCTTTGACGAACTGGGAGTCATAGATTCCACAAGCGGTTCTGCCCATGCAGTCTCGGACGCCCGTTCGTTCATGGAGTGTCTGGCGACTCCGCGATGCAGATCCTACTTCCGCGCCGTCTCCGCTCCCGGGGTGGTTCCCGAATCTTCGGCAGCCAACTCGGCCAGCACACGCATGGCGGCTTCGCGGCGGGCGCGGCGTCGCTCGGCGCTGTCAGGGGCGGGGGTGACGCCGGGTAGGCGCGCGCCACTGTCATCCTCGTCCTTTTCTTCCTCGACTTGGCCGCCGATGGTCGGCCTGCGCTTGGCCTGGGCAGCCGCGGATTTGTAACTGTCTGACTGAGACACGACGCGTCCCTCTGCCGCTGCCAGTGACTGCAACGGCAACGGGGTCGTCTTCTCTTTGGCGACAGGCTCGGGCACGGACTCTCGGAATATGGGAATCACCTCTTTGAGGAAGTGGTCACGCTCAGCTCGCTCGCTGTCGATAACGTCCTGGAAGATCGCCTGCATCAACTCGACCACGCGGGCCGGGTCGGTGCGCGGTGCGACCTGGGCGATCACATCTGATAGCGCCAGCCGGAACTCCTCGGCGCTCTGCGTGCGCTGCCCTCGGTCAGGGGCCAGCGCTCGCAGTACGACCTTGTCCAGCTCGGGCGCAATCCAGGGCGCACGCGAGGATGGCGGCATGGGCTTGGGGTGGCGAACCAGCGCCATGCCAGCCCCTGGATCCAGGCCCGAGATGGGCAAGTACTGCTGCCCAGTCAACAGCTCCCACAGCACGATGGCCAAGGTGTACACGTCGGTGCGCGCGTCGGCTACCTCGCCGCGCGCTTGTTCGGGCGCCAAATAGGCGGCGCGGCCGAACACCACCCCGGGCTGCGTCTTCTCTTCTTTCAGCTCGCTGCGCGCCAGCCCGAAGTCGGTCAGTTTCACGTCGCCGTTGTAGCCGAGCAGAATGTTGGGCGGCGCGATGTCCCGGTGGACCAACTTGAGATTGCCGTAGCCATGCACGTAGGCGAGAACCCGCGCCACCTCGCGCGCCACGTGCAGCGCGACCTCGATGGGGATGCGCTGCCGAATGCGCACGCAACGGTTCCACACCTCACGCAGATCCTTGCCTTCCACCATCTCCATGGCGATGTAGAATTCCCCGTCCACCTCGCCGGCGTCGAAGGTATTGACCAGCGCCGAATGGCTGAGGCGCAACACCACCTTGGCCTCGTCGAGAAAGCGCTTAGCCTTGCTCGGGTCGCCCCTTTCCGACAAGACCTTCTTGATCACGCACAACTTTTCGAACCCGTCGATCTGACCCAAGGACGCCATGTAAATCTCGCCCATCCCACCCTTGGCCATCGGGCGCAGCAGCAGGTACTTGCCGAAGCGGCGGGGGAAGTACGAACTCATGGCGTGGCCATCAGCTAGTTGCTCCGGCGCTCGACCAGATCCAGGTTCTGGCGCGCGGTCCGGTTCTCCGGGTCCAGCTTGAGTGCGTCTTCGTAGGCCTTGCGCGCCTCGGTGAGTTTCTCCAAGCGGAAGTAAGCGTCGCCCAGCACCACCCGCGCTTCGGCCCCAGCCCCTGCGCGGACAGCTTCGCGTGCCCTATCGACCGCCTCCTGATATTCGTGCTGCTGGAACGCGATCTTGGCCAAGCCCACCAACGCGGGCCCGCGGCTCTTGCCCGCGTGAAGCAGCTGCTCGAACGCCGCGCGCGCCTCGTCGAAACGCTGTGCCCGCAAGAAGTCGCGACCATCGTCCAATAGTTTGCGGGTTTCTGCCTGGGACACATTCGTCGAGCTGCGCACCGCTTTGAGACGCGGGCTGGCTTCGCGCTTGGGATTCTCCTCGGCAGCGGCCGGCTCGGCAATCCCCTGGTTCTCTTCCTCAACCGGCTCTTCCACATCGGAGGTGGCTTGCGTGTCCGAGGCCGACGCTGCATCAACCGAGTCCAGCGACGGCGCCGGCTGTGCTATTACCAGCGAACTGTCTGCCAGGATGGCCGCGTCCGTCCCGGCGCGCACCGGGACGCGCGCATTCCCTCGCACCACCAGCGCCAGCGCTACCAGAGTGGCCGCGGCCAGCACCAACCAATGCCAAGACCTGGCCAGTGCCCGCAGGCGGCGCGGGGGAGCCAGGGATTGCTGGCTGCCCCACGATTCGTCAAACGGTACCTTGGGGCCAGGCGGCGGCAGCAGGACCGGCGCGGGTGTCACCGACAGGACAAGCTCCACCTCGCGGATCAGGCGCGCAAACTCGGCCATGCTCTGCGGTCGATCGTTCGGGTTGCGCGCCATGGCCTTGTCCACCAGGGCCACCACCNNGGAATCCCGGTCAGCATCTCGTAGAGAATCGAACCGGCGGCGTAGATGTCCGAGCGCGGATCGGCGGGGTGGCCAGCCGCCTGCTCGGGCGCCATGTATTCGGGCGTGCCCATCGCCACGCCCGGGCGAGTCAGGCGCTTGCCGACGCGCGGGCCGTCGTCGACGTCGTCGCTCTTGGCTATGCCGAAATCCAGCACCTTGACCAGATCCGGTGCCGCGGCGACTTCAGCCGCGGACTGGGCGCCATGCCCGTCGGGGGTGCGCGCGCTGGCTGGGCTGACCAGCAGGATGTTCTCCGGTTTGAGATCGCGGTGAATGACGCCCGCATCGTGGGCCGCCTGCAACGCCGCACACATTTGCTCAGTGATGCGCAGAGCGTGGTTTATCGCCAGCGGCCCCTCGCGGTGGATGAGCAAGCCCAGCTCGATCCCCTCGATGTACTCCATCACGAAGAACAGCGAGCCTTCCGCCGTGGTGCCAAAGTCGGTCACATTGACCACGTTGGGATGCTCGATGCGCGAAGCCGCGCGCGCCTCACGCCGGAAACGCTCGACCAGATCGGGCGTGCGCGAGTAGGCCGGGTGCAGGACCTTGACTGCCACCCGTTTGCCGATCTCGATGTGCTCGGCCTCGTATACCCGCCCCATGCCCCCCTCGCCGCGCAGGCGCTTGATCTGATAGCGCCCTTGCAGAAGCGCGCCTACCATGCGCGACCCCTCCTCGGAAAAGTGGCTGCCGTCCTGTGGCACATCGGGCTTGTCGCGTCGCCCGAGTGGCGCGGTGTCGGCTCGGTCGGCCTTGGCTTGGGCCGGGTCAGACGAGTTTCCCGACGCCTCCAGCAGCGCCGTCGCACCAGCCATGAGAGCTTGCCGCTCCTCCCGCTCGCGCAGGATGATGTCCCCGAACAGTTCGCGCATGAAATGCGCCACCTGATGCCCGTCCATGGCCGGGGCTGTCCTGGCCAGGAAGGCGGCCAGATCGGAACGCAACTCCTCGCCGGTCTGGTAGCGGTCCTCGGGTTTCACCGCCAGCGCCTTCATGGTGATCTGATCCAGCTCAGGCGGAACCCGAATGGCGCGCTTCGAAGGCGGCATGATCTGCGGGTGCCGCACCCGTTCCAACAAATCGTCCTGTTCCTCCCCCAGTGCATCCGCGGGACGCGCCCCGGCGGCGAAAAGCTGCCGACCAGTGAGCAGTTCCCACAGGATGACCCCGGCGGAGTAGATGTCGCAGCGACCGTCGAGCGCTTCGGCGCGCGCTTGTTCCGGCGCCATGTAGCTGACCTTGCCGAAGATCACCCCGGGCGCCGTCTTTTCCAGTTTCAGGGTGGAAGTGGCCAGGCCGAAGTCGGTCAGCTTGACCTCACCCGAGTAGGAAAGCAGCACGTTGGGCGGCGATACATCGCGGTGGACCAGACGGAGTCCTTCGAAATTGTGCGCATAGGCCAGGCCCCGCACCAGCTCCTTGACGATGTGGGCGGCCACCGGCAGCGGGAAAGCGATGCCTTTCTGCGCGCAGCGGTTCCACACCGCGCGCAGGTCCTTGCCCTCGACGAACTCCATCGCGAGGTAGATCTCGCCATGGACTTGGCCGGCATCGAACACGCCCACCAAGTTTCCGTGGGTGAGGCGCACCACTACCTTGGCCTCGTCCTTGAACCGCTGCACGTAGCTCCTGCCCGCCAGGTGCGGCAAGGCGGTCTTGACCACGCACAACTTCTCCAGGCCCCGCTGGCCGTGCACCGCTAGATAGAGTGCTCCCATGCCCCCGCGAGCCAGGGGCTTTACCAGTGCATACCCGCCGAAGCGTCGCGGAAAACCGTCCATGGACAGCAGTGTGCTCGCTTCGGATGTTATTGGAACTAGCCCGAAATTCCTAGGAGCGTGTGTGGAAAACTACCTTAGGCAGACGGCCAAGACCTGCTTCATGTCGGTTTTGCCGGCAATCGCCTTCTCGATGCCGTCCTGGAGCAGGGTGGTCATCCCCCCGGCCACCGCGAACCGACGCACCTCATCGACCGGCGCGCGCTTGGCGATCGCTTGCTTGATGTGGTCGTCGTTCACCAGGAGTTCGTGCACCGCAAGACGCCCTTTGTAGCCAGTCTTGCCGCAGATCTCGCATCCCACGCCCCGCCACAGCTTCATCCGTCCGCGGACAAAGCCGCGACGGGCCGCCTCTTCCTCACCAAAAGCCTGAACGATTTCGTCCACTTCGTTGTCGGTCGCGTCGTACTGCTCACGGCACTTCTTGCACAACCCACGGGTCAAACGCTGCGCCAGCACGCCCAGCAGGGCGTCGGCAAAGCTGAACGGGTCCAGCCCCATGTCGATGAGTCGGGTGATGGTTTCTGGCGCGCTGTTGGTGTGCAGGGTGGAAAACACCAGGTGGCCGGTGAGCGACGCCTCGACGCCGGTGCTGGCAGTTTCCCTGTCACGCATTTCGCCGACCATGATGACGTCCGGGTCGGCACGGAGAAAGGCACGCATGGCCGATGCGAAATCGAGGCCAATCTTGGGCTGCACCTGCACCTGGCGCAGACCCGCCTGGGTGATTTCCACGGGATCCTCGGCCGTCCAGATCTTCATGTCGGTGGTGTTGATGGTGCCGATCGCCGAGTGCAAAGTGGTGGTCTTGCCGGACCCGGTGGGCCCCACGCACAGAACCAGGCCGTAGGGCTTGGACAGGAGCTTCCTCATCTCGTCGAGGTTGCGCTGGCTCATGCCCATCTCGTCGAGAGGGATGGGCTTTGAGGCAGCCAAGATGCGCATGACCACGTCTTCGTTTCCGTTGACCGTGGGCAGGGTGGCGACGCGCAGCTCGATGGTCCGGTCGCGCATGCGGAACTTGATCTTTCCGTCTTGCGGCTTGCGGCGTTCGGAGATGTCCAGCTTGGCCATGATCTTGAAACGAGCCACCAGCGGATTGCGAAAGGCCGGCGGAATGTCCTGGTAGCGCACGCAGTCGCCGTCGATGCGGAAGCGGATGCGAGTGTTCTCCTCCTTGCCGTAGGGCTCGACGTGTATGTCGGACGCCCCTCGCTGGAAAGCGTCGATGATGATCTGGTTGGCCAGCTTGATGATGGCGCTATCCGACTCCTC
>PMJE01000602.1 GCA_003157315.1 Myxococcales bacterium
GGCGAGGGCGCGCGCGAAAGCGCACGGGGTGGGCAGGGCGGGCTATCCGTCCCGAAGGCCGGCGGGCTTCCCCACGCGACTATGGTGACGCACTGGCCGGGGCGGCATCCAAGGCCAGGACGCCAATGCGCGAAGGGAGTAAGATACGCGGCATCATGCGCAAACCCGTCTTGGCTCTCGGTCTAGCGTTCGGGTTGTTGGCGGCTTCCGGGACGGACGCCCGTGCCCAGGCCCAGATCACCTTCACGCCTGGCGCGGACACGGCGACCTTCTTCAACCAAACTGGTTTGAGCCAACAGGACCTCACCAACACGCTCAATGGTCTGCTTCAGATGACGAATGCGGCGGGCTTCCTCAAGAGGTTCGGTGATGCTCAAAGCTTCACCAGCAAGGGGATGGGCGTGGACTATGCCTCGGAGGCGACGTATGTGGAGGTTGGCGGCTCAGCCAGCTTTGCCTTCGGCATGGACAGAACCTACCAGCCGGGGAGCATAAACAGTGTCCCGATCCAAGTCCAAAGCGTGGGCTTGAACGCCTCGCTCATGGCGGGGGTCAGCCTCAGCTCCCTCGGGATTCCTGTCATGCTTTTCGGCAACGGGATGCACGTGCCCACCCAGCAGTACGGCGACATGAGCGGCAGCCTCGACAACTGGGGCGTCCATGCGCAGCTCCGGCTCTTTGGCCCGTCCCGCGATTCATCCGCGCTCAAGATGCTGGTCCGCTGGGGCGGCATCGCGGTGACCACGGGATACGACTACTCACACATGAGTCTCCGGCTGAGCCGAAATATTCCGTTGACGAATTTCAGCATCCCCAGTCCCGTGACCGACGGCGTGAATGTGGACGTGACGGGATCCGCTAGCGTCAGCGTTGACATGTCGACCAAGAGTATTCCCTTGGAAGTGACCACTAGCTTGCGCTTATTGACCCTGCTGACCGCGTACGGCGGTGTGGGCTTCGACCTCCAACTGGGCGGCGGCAGCAACATGGATGTCGCCGTAGACGCAAGTATGGTCGGCCATGCGACAGGGCAAAACCTGGATCTGGGCACGGCGCACATCACTCTCCCGTCTCACGTCGACCCCAGCGCGGCGAGAATCCGCGGCATCCTGGGCGCGCAGGTCAATCTATTCATACTCCGCATCTTTGCCCAGCTCAACGTCGCCAACACTACTCCAACCATGGCCAGCCTTGCGGTGGGCCTGCGCTTGGCGTACTGAAGGGTTTGGGCAGAGAGGCCGCTGTGAACGAGACCATACTGCGCGCTGACCCGCGGGTTTCCATCGTGATCCCGGTCTTCAACGAAGAAGCGGTCTTGCCGCTGNNCTGGTTCGTCGACGACGGCAGCCGAGACGCCAGCGCGGCCCTGATCGAGCAGGCGCATGGCGAGGATGCGCGCATCAAGATGGTGCAGCTTTCGCGGAATTTCGGCCACCCCGCGGCCATCACCGCCGGGCTGGACTCGGCGCAAGGAGACGCGGTCGTGCTCATGGATGCAGACCTGCAGGATCCGCCCGAGCTGATCCCAGAGATGGTCGAGCTCTACCGGCGTGGTTTCGACGTGGTCCAGGCGCAACGTTCGTCGCGGGAAAAGGAATCCATTTTCAAGCGGGTCACCGCGTGGACTTTTTACCGAATCATGGGTCGTCTTACCAAGAACGAGATCGAGGCCAACGTGGGCGAGTTTCGCCTGATGAGCCGAGCCGTGGTCGCCGCGCTTGGCCAGTTGCGCGAGCGCCACCGGCTGGTGCGCGGCTTGGTGTCATGGGTGGGCTTTTCGCACACAACAATCGGTTTTGTGCGGCCCGGACGCGCGGCCGGGGAGACCAAGTATCCGCTGGGGAAAATGCTGCGCTTGAGCGCCGATGGCCTAACCAGCTTCTCCACCGCGCCCTTGCGCATGGCGAGTTTCGTCGGCGCATGCGGCCTGCTGGCCGGGCTGGCCTATGCTGGGTACGCCGTTTACGTGCGCTTCTGGCTCAATCGGGCGGTGGTCGGTTGGACCTCGCTGGTAATCATCAACATCTTCTTTTCCAGTATCGTGCTTCTGTGTCTGGGGCTGGTGGGTGAGTACGTGGGGAGAATCTTCGAGGAGGTGAAGCGCAGGCCGCTCTACCTTGTCCGGCGCAAGATCGACGGCGGTCCCGCGGCCGCGGAGGGCTCGAGGCCAGAGCCCCCGGTTCACAAATCAGGATTGTGAGATGGGGCTGCATCTGTCCTTGACTGCGCCCGCCGAACTGCAGAGGCTGGCAGCCCGCATGAATCCCCCAGAATGCCTCCCCCCGAGAATTTCCATGCTGCGCCAACAGTGCTATCTTCTAGCTAGGCACGGGAGCCGTGTGACAGCGACGGCGCCCTGAACCATGCCAAACGACGAAGCCGTTCCCGAGACTGCACTGCTGGAGGCCACCCCGTCGCCTCAGCTGCAGCCGCCTTCCCCTTCGGTTCCCTCGTCCGTGCAGGCGCCTGGGATATGGAGGCGGTTCTTCGACTGGCTTTTCGTGCGCGAGGCGCTCACCAAGGCGCGGGAAAACGATGCTACCTTCCCGCCTGCCCGCAGGGTTGCGCTGAAGCTGGCGCGCGCGCACGCCGATCTGGCTGACTCCCTGCTCGATGCGGTGGACAACCCGTACCTGCCTCCGGTTCTGACCCTCTACCGCGAGGCCTTCCTCTGGCTGCTCGCTGACGATGAGGCCGGCAAGCGAGCTCTCGCCGTCGCGATGGACACCGAACCAGAGTCGTTTCTGGCACAAATCGGCCAGGACGACGTCCGGGTGGCCCGCCTTCGCCAGCTTTGGGCCATGCAGGCCTATCTGGGAGCTGGTGACACCTCAGCGGAGGAGCAGCGGCGCTTTGCCGAGATGACGCGTGCGTCGGTGCGGGCCATGATCGATCAGGTCGATGCACGCGAGCCTCACCACTCGCGAACCATCTTGCGCAAACGCCGTTTGCGGATGACTCTTGCCGCCTTGATTCTGGTCGCAGTCCTCATGGTGGCGGGCGCCCTGGGGATGCTTCTCTTTGCCCCGAAAGACCTGGCGCAAGGTCAGCCCCGGCGCGCCAGCAGTGCTTTGCCGGCGCTCTTCAGTGCCAATATCATGTTCCACACAAACGAAGAGCTGAACCCATGGTTCGAGATTGACCTCGGCCGCCCGCAATTGGTTCGTAGCCTTTATGTGAAGAACCGCGCAGATTGCTGCCAGGAGCGCGCGGTTCCTCTCCTGGCCGAAGTCAGTATCGACCAGTCGAATTGGCGACAAGTCGCAAGGAGAGACGAATCCTTCGCGCTTTGGGAGCCCACTTTCCCTCCCGTTCGGGCACGCTACCTGCGCCTGCGCGTCCCGCGCTTCACCGCGCTCCATCTGGAGCAGGTCAAGGTGTACTGATCTCACTGCCGTCAGTGAGGAAGTGATGCAAGTTCGTCGGTGGTTTGCAAGAGCCCTGTGGATCACGGGCTTGCTGCTTTCTCTGGCGTCAGCCGCCCTGTTGCTCTTCCTGGTCCTCAATGTAGTGGCATTCCCTCTGGAGTTGGAGGTTCGCGAATCTCCGGTGTGGCTCCACGTCCTGGCACTCAGGGCGGGCATCAACGTCTTCATCGACGAGACGCATATTTTCATCAACATGAGCCATGGCCCCATGGACACCTTGTTGAAGGCCGGCTTGGGCATATTCATGCCGTTCCTCAGCTCTCACGTTGTCACGAGGATATTCGTTCTGGGAGTTCCGCTGGCGTTGTGGACGACGGTCTGGGTCTTGCTCAGGAAGAAGGCCACTCATCCCGTTGTTTGGGCGACCCTCTGGGCCGCCGGACTGTACGCCTTGCTCAACGGTCTCCCGGGAGTGACTGGTTACAACCTGCTCATCGGAAGAAGCGACGCCACCGCCCTGTTCTTCTTCCTGCTTCTCATCTTGGTCAGCGAAATCAAGGTCACACAAGACACGTCGCTCCTGTTTCGCGGACTGGCGGAAGGCCTACTCATGGGCCTCTGTGCCCTGACCAACACGCGATTTGTCGCGGCAGTCGGGGCCTACTATCTCTACGTCCTTCTCACCAACCGGTTCATCATCGCACCGCCGCGGCACATGATCATCAAGCGGGTCAGCGGCGCAAGTATTGCCTTGGTGGTAATGGGTCTGATCTTTCTGTTCGGCATCTTCAAGGGCGACCTGCGCTCCTACTATTTGCATTTTTTCGGCCATTTCCTGGATTCCCGAGCGCACGCACTCGTTCCCATTGCTCCTTTCGAGTGGTTCCCGGAACAGTTGTTCTCAGGCAATCGCACCCCGCTGCTGGTGGTCTGGCTCATCGTCATGTTGCTGGAGTTGTGGACGTATCGCCGGCAGAGGCGGACCCAGATTCAGCGTCTTCTTTCGGTGTGGCTACCGCTTGTCGCCCTGTACTTGGCCACGATGGTTGGCTATTGGCTAAACCGCCGCGGGGGCGGAACCTACTACTTCAACCCCTGGATTGTCTGGCTTTTCGTCGCCAGTTTGCGGTCCTGGATGGGATGCAGTCGACGCTTGCAACTCGTGACCGGCATCGCGATCGTGGGGGTTGGTTTGGCAACCGCAAACTGGCCGAGCATCTACAGCCAGGCCATCGAAATATACCGCATCCAACCGGAGGCATCTGATTTCCGCAAGAAAATGGAGGCGCTGGACCGTGAAAATCCCATCCTCAGCGAAGACGCCTTCTTCTTCAAGAATGAATTTAACGGGGTGGTGATTGACATGGGTGACACGGTAGAGGCCTTTGCCAACAAAGGCTTTGGCACGCCGGAATTCCGAGATCTCGCCCGCCGCTACTTTGCAGACCTGGAGAGCCATCCTCCCAAGTATGTCTACATTGGCGGAGCAGCCAGCAGCCACCTTTCGCAATTGGTGGCGCGGAGGTACCGCGTCCTGCTGACCTCTCCGCCGTGCATGCAGGCCAATGGCCCGCGACCGACGTTCTTGTACGTCCGGAGGGATTGATCGGCCGGTTGAGGAAGAAGGTGACGCGCACAGCGACGCCAGCGTCGGGGTCATGCCACGTGACAGGTGAAAGCTGGTCGAGCCCGCGCGAGGCATTTTCGCGACTTGGTGGCGTCGTGCTACGCTGGCATTTCCCTACGGCACGGTCGCCGTGGGGCGCGTCCACTGGTGGACGTTGACGAACTAGTTCTCTGAGGACTGACCCAGATGAAGATCTCTCTCGATATCCAGTTCAACAAGGCGACACTTTGGCGGAACGTGGCGGTGGGCGCGCCAATTGTTGCGGCGATGGGCCTGCTGGGCGTGACCCTGCGCCGGCGTAGCCTGATGGAGCCGTTCTTCGTCCAAGGTACCTACTTTGTGCTTCTGACCATGGTCGCATTCTGGGCGTCGACGTACNNGTTGTCTCGCTGGTCGCCATCCTCGCGGTCGAGCCAGCCCTGCGGGTTCTGGCCGACGAGACCAACCTGCTCGGCGTGTCCAAGAACCTGCACTTCAACAAGACCGCCGACTTCGCGACCACGGGCAAGTGGTACTACGAGAGCTACTGGAAC
>PMJE01000204.1:0-24479 GCA_003157315.1 Myxococcales bacterium
CGATTTCTGGAACGAGCACATCAAAGTCCGCCAGGCATTGAGCGACAGCTTCGACTACACGGCGAAGGAGATCCCCGTTGGCAAGCCGCAGGTCGAGTATTTTGAAGAGGGCGACCAGTGGGTGGCTCGTGGCGGGATACTGCGGTGCCAGATCGTCACAGATGCTGCTGTGCCGGTCGAACTCGACGAGCCCGTCGTCTCTATAGATGGACGGGATTTCACGGTGGCCGAGTTCATCAAGCTGCTCGGCGGTTATGGCGGCTGGGGAATGCGCATCGTCTTCGTGCCTGAGGATGAGCTGAAAGTGCAGCCAAAGATCAGAGTGCAAGAGCCGGCGGCCGAAGAGAACGATTCTTTCGACAAGAAGCAGATGCAGTGATCCCAGCAGAGCTCACCGAGGTTGACGACCGAGACCAGGATCGGCTGCTTGTGCTGTCTGCTTGGGTATGCCTACCTGCGCGGCTTGCTCGCCCGAAGGCGATCCCATGGGCCGCGCGGATTGACTACGGGCAGCGGCGCGAGGCGGCTGCGAGCAGCGCGGAATCGCCAGTGACGAGAACGTCGGCCTTTCCGGCCACCGCCCCTCGACCCATCCATGCGCGTGATGGTCGCCCAGTCACGCTCTGACGGCAACCAGGAAGATCCTACGGAACACAAGCCGGACCAGTCCATCCGCGCCGGCCTGCCGCTCGAATTGCTCGCGTACCGTCTGCCGGAGCCCGGTCATGTATCGCTCGTCGATCGGGCAGCCGTAGCAGGAAGGATCGAGATATCCGGCAATCGCGCCAGAGGCGAAAACGTCGAAGGTTTGCGAAGGCGTGTAGGTCGAGTCGACCGTCTGGATCTCCGCAAACGGCACCTGAAACCCGTGGCGGACGAACAACGCCGAGTATTCGCTTGCGTCTTGCAAGAAACACCACGGCGATTTGAAGTGCGCAAAGGTCAGACCAAGAGAGGGGTCAGCGGCGACGGCTTCGATGGCCGAAAGAAAATTCGGGCAGTAGTCGGAGCGAGCCGGCGCCTGGATGCCCACTCGTCCGCCGGTCCGAAGCGCACCGGCAAACCCCGCCACAGCCTTGTCAGCGTTGCGCACCCATTGAAAGGTGGAATTGCAGAAGATTGTGTCGAATTCCTCATGGAACGACATGGATTCGGCCGACAAGACCGCGAAATCGATACCGTCGCCGTGTTCGCGGGCCGCACGCTCAATCATCCCTTCCGCTGGATCAATGCCGACCACCCTGCCCGACGTCGCCATCCGAATCTTCTTCGTCAGATTGCCGGACCCGCATCCCACGTCGAGCACATCTTCCGAGCCCCCGATGGCAAGCAAGCGGAAGAGAGTCTCGGCGGCGCTCTGCTGGACAAGGGAGGTTTCTCGGTAGCGCTTGGCGATCTCGGAGAATTCGTTCGGCATCGGCCCCGCCCAATGATACGTCGCCGGATTCTGGCGAAGCAACAAGGGGTTGAACGGCACCGCGGTCATGGCAGTTTCTCCTGGCAAAACCTGAGAGTCTCCGTCAAGAGTTCGGGTGCGCGACTTGGGTGCCAGAGACATATTCAGAAGTGCGGCAAACGGGCGCAGTGAAGAGCTGGATGTGGGCGTGTCGTAGGTGGTGAAGATCGTTGCCGCTACCGACGCTCTCCAGATCTCGGACAACAGCTTGCACGCTAGCAAACAGTGCCCCGGCCCGGACTGCCTTGCGTCGCACACAGCAAGAGAGGAGACTGTCGCTCGTGGGAAGGCACGCATCGCACCGGTGGCGCCAACTGGCTGTTGAGGCCGCACGCGTCCCTTCGCCGCTTGGCTTGCTCCCTTTGCAGCAGGAGTAGACAAGAGCATGCGCTACCGAGACTCGTTCCTGGTTGGTTCAATCCTATTGTCGGCGGCCTGCGGGCGCACGAGTCTTGGCACCGCTACGCGCGATGGTGGCGTGACATCGTCGGGCGGCGCCGGTTCGACGGGTGCTATGACATCCGCCGGCGGTGCCACGCGGGCGATCGCCGGAGGAACCCAAGCCACGGGGGGCTGGACGAGCACAGGTGGAACCCAAGCCGTGGGTGGAACCCTGTCTGTGGGCGGCACGACGATCGCGGGTGGAACCCGGGCAGCCGGCGGAATTCCAACAACCGGTGGTGCCCCATCCGCGGGCGGGGCAACGAGTATCGGCGGTGCGACGAGCACGGGTGGAACCCGGGCAGCCGGCGGCATTCCAACAACCGGTGGCGCCTCATCCACAAGTATGGGCGGTACGACGAGCACGGGTGGAACCAACGCGACCGGCGGCATTCCAACAACCGGCGGTGTCCGATCCACGGGCGGCGCAACAAGTACGGGCGGTACGACGAGAACGGGTGGAACCAACGCGACCGGCGGCCTGTCAGGAACTGGTGGTACCCCACCCACGGATGGCGCAACCCGTGCCGATGGTACGACGAGCACAGGCGGAACCCGGGCGACGGGCGATGCCGCCAGTGGGACCGACGGAAATACCCCCGACATCAGCACGTCCGACCTCTCCGCGCATCTGGTTGCGTACTATCCTTTCTCCGGAAATGCAAATGACGAGGGTCCGAATGCGATGAACGGCGTTAACCACGGGGCGGTTCTGACATCCGATCGGCAGGGAAACCCCAATTCGGCGTTCCACTTTGACGGGAAATCCTATATCGACATATCCGGCGGTTCTGCCCTCAATGGCATGAGCAGTTTTACCCTGTCTGCCTGGATCGACACCGAAATCCTTGGTCCAGCATCAGTTATCTCGAAGGTGACACCAAACCGTGATTTTGTGTTGGACTTGGCAGTTACCCCCAGCGGCAACTGGGTGAATGCACAGTTCGCTCATTTCGCCACCTATTATCACGTCTGGGCACGGCAACCGGATGGAATGCTCAATACTTGGACTTTTCTGACAGCGGTTTGGACCGGATCGAGCTGGAGCTTGTATATCAATGGCACACTGGCTGGCGAGAGCACGGTGGTCGATGGTGCAGTCCCGCTGTGGACAGGCACGTCATTCCGGATTGGAAGTTTGACTGACGGCGATTGGTATTTTCTTGGTGCCATTGATGAAGTCCGGATCTACGACAAGGCGCTTACTGCGGACGAGGTCGCTTGGGTCATGCAGCAATAGCCGCCAGACGAATGTATTACTCTCCCTGAATCGTCACAATCACGGTTCGGCGTGCTCGCGGGCCGTCGAAGTCGCATAGGAAGATATTCTGCCAGGTCGACAACCCGAGGTTGCCATCGCGGATGGGAATGACCTCGCTTGCGCCGACGATGCCGGCTTGAATGTGCGCCGAACCGTTGTCGTCCACTCGGTCGTGGCGCCACCTGCCCTGCGGGGCGATGCCTTCCAAGCAATCGAGCACGTCCAGGGTGATGTTGGGATCGTCGTTTTCCTGAATCATCAGCGCTGCGGTGGCCCCCTGAGCGTACAGTGCACAGATGCCGTTGCTCACCGCCGAGCGGCGGACCTCCTCGCGCACCCGCTCGGTGATGTCCACCAGCTCGCGCTTGCGCTGGGTGCTGATTTGAAGTGTGGCCAGGAACTGTTTCATGGAAGGAGGTGCGCGTCCCTGGAAGACCATCCGCTCCCGGCCAGCTCTACTGCGACCAGGTGCCGGCGCCGATATCGAGGCTCCAGGTGGTCAGGTAGGTCGGCAGCAACATCTTGGTTGACGTGCTGAAGACGATGGGCTGGAACAGGTAGCCGGCAAACTCGTTGTGCAGGCCAGGCTCGGTGGTGTCCTGGTTCCCCCACCAGTGATCCCCCCAGTACACAAAGACGGTTCCCTGGCTTCCCACGACGGGTTGCACCCACGTGCTCTGTGACATCCAGGTTCTCTGGTCCGAGATGTCGTTGTTGGGGTCGGTGACGGGTGCGATGTACCCTTGGTAGGTCCACGGCCCGGTCATGGCAGGCGCGGTGGAGTAGAAGTCGTTGTTGGCGCGCCACCCGGTCTTGTACGAGCCGACCCAGTAGTAGGTGCCGTTTCTCTTGAACACGGCCGGCGATTCCGAGCCCCCGGAGTTCCCGTTGATCGCAGTGTATTGCTTGTCCGACAGCCAGCTATGGCAGTCGCTAGCCAGGGTGTAGACGTGGGCACTTTCCGTGATCACATAGGCGACGGTGTCGTCAGCAAAGGCACCCATGTCACTGTGGGCGGCGATCTGCCCACTCGAATTCTTCAGCGGCCCCTTGTAGCTGTATTGGCCGTTGACCGTGGGCGAGGTCGCGTACACGACCTCCTTGTCTACCTGGTGCGTGATGTCGGAGGCATGAGCGTAGAGCACGAATTCCCCGGTGGCTGGGCATTTGATGATATGCGGCCGCTCGCCCTTGCGAACCGGTCCTAGCTCCCCACTCGGCTGCTGGGGCAAGATGATCCCCTCGTTCTTCCAAGTCGCCAGGTCCTTGGACGAGTACATGGTGAAGCCATAGAAGTAGTTGTCGGTAGTGCCGGGGGGAAAGTACTGGCCGTGCATGTAGAAGGTGTCACCCACCTTGATAATGCCTCCGCCGTGGGCGTTGACCCGCACGCCATCTGTGTCCATGAAGATGATGCCGGTAGCAAGCGGGCCGGAAAAGACCCCGATGGGACCCACTGCCGTGGATCCGCCGGCGCTGGAACCGCCAGAGCTCGTCGATCCACCGGTCCCAGTAGTGCCGCCCGTGCTGCTCGTCCCACCGGAGTTCGTGGTGCCTCCCGTGGATGTCGTGCCCCCCGTGCCGGTTGAGCCACCGGCCGCCGTCCCGCCAGTTGCAGTGGTGCCACCCGCACCGCCAGTTCCGCCGGTGCCCGTGGAAAGCTGAAATTGCTGATACGTGGCGCCGTTCCATGTGCGCTGTACGATCGCGGTTCCGTCCGCCGTGCCGCCCAGATTGACCTCCGCCACCTTCCCACTGTGATGCGCCGTCAAACGAACAGCGCTGCCAGAAACGGTTGCAATGGCCCACTGTTGGTTGGTAGAGCTGTTGTTGCAGGTGTACTGGATGATGGCGGTGCCATCAGCGGTCGACTTGCCCGTGACATCCAAGCACTTGAGGCTGTTGGTGTTCTTGATGGCGTAGTATCCGGTCGCAACGCTTGCGATGGTGAAGTTCTGGCCGACGGAGCCGTTGCAGGTACGTATCTCGGCCTTGGCGCTGTTGGCTGTGCTGTTGCCGGCAATGCCGATGCACTTGCCACTCGCCGCACTCTTGATTTGGTACACGGCGGTCGGGCTGATGGTCAGGCCTTCTTGGGTTTGTGACCAGTCAACGGGCTCGCCGGCCGAGCTACAACCGGTGACGAACAGTGTCAGCAGGAGACGACGTATCGAAGTGGTTTTGCGCATGAGTAACCTTTCCAGTGAGCGTGCTAGTTATCACGCGGGTCGGATTATGGCCAGGGCTGTCGCCGTTTCTGCGCCATCAGCGCAGGGCGGTCCTGATGACGCTGACCGCTGCCCTTGGACGGCGGGCTTCAATAGTAGTAGGCGAAGCGCAGGCGCACCGAATACATGCGGGCATTGAGAGTCGTAGTATTTCCTGGAACCAGGGATTCCTGGTATCCGGTGGCTTCAGAAAAGACCAACTTCACGACCGCATTGTTGAAGCCGAGAGGATACGCAACGTAGGCGGCAAGCTGATCCTGACGATCGTACTCATTGTCGGCACCGTTAATGCGGTATTCGGTCCGGAAAAAACCACTACCTACCAAGAGCGAGCGGTTTACGGCGAATGAGAGAACGTCAATCTGCAAATAGCCACCCCAACTAAGCGTCCTCCTGGTGTCGTAGTCATCGGTTATGACACGCCACGTCCTGTCCCTGCCATACCCGAGGCTGAATGCGATCTCGATCTGCGGCAAGGGGGTGACGGCCGCGCTGCCGCCAGCCCCGTATTGTCTCTCCGATCCGCACCTGTCGCATGCAGTGGAATCGAGCGTGAGCTGCTGTTGGTCTGCCCACACACGTTGATATTCTGCCCCGGCAAGCAGACTGAAATACTTTAGCTTCATACCGGCGGCGGCTCGGCCACCGAGGACGTCCTGGCTACCTTCCAGGTGGCCGTAGGTCCCAACGATCTCGATACCCGACCACGGGGTCGGGTAGATGTGAAGCGCGGCCCGGCCCGCGGGGGTTATCGCTGGGTCTCGCATGAAGATGTAGTTGACCTCGTAAACGTGCGGAAAAAATCCATTCTGGTCGGTATAGTCCGTGGTGGTGCGCGCGCCGGTATCCTCAAGGGTGTACAGGTCGAAGCCAAGACCCTTGCGGAAGACACGCCAGGTGAGAAACCGACCTACCATGAAGTCCCAGAGCCCCTGGTGGCCGACCTGGACATAGACGTCATCGGCGTTGATCTGGTAGTGCTGGCCGCCAGGGACTTCGCGAGCCCAAGCCACGAATTGCCCGGTGAGGCGCAGGAACAAGTTGTGGCCCAGCAAGCTGTGGCCAAGATCGTGGGTCAGCATCGGACCGAGGACAAAGCGGCCGCGTGAATCCAAGACAGTTACCGGATGAAAGCTTGCCTTGTCCCACGAGTACTTGACATAGCCGTCATCGAGCTCGAGGTTGCCGTGCCAGTCGAGCCCTGACGACATGGGCGGCGCCGGCGCCGAACCGTGCGTGGCCCAATCGGGACACCCGAAATCCCAGTCGAGCCCTGACCACACGGGCGGCGCCGCTGGTGTCCACATCCAGCCGGGAAGACCGGCCTCGAGGGGAGGTCCGGTTCTGGCAGCGGGTTTGGGCGCGGCGGTGGAACGTGATGCGCCCGGGGATGGCATGACATCCGCACTCTCTGCTGCAGGTGACGGGCTCGCCCGAACTGCCGGCACTGCGGCGGCTTCGTTTGACGAGGGTGCTGTAGAGGCTGCCTCGTCCTGGGCTCGGACAGCGGGAGCGAAGAGCCCGGCCCCGGCAAACAGGTACACTGTGATGAACAGCCGACCAGTCGATCTGTGCATGGAGGTATCCTCGTTCAACGCCTTCGTGAACAGCGGTCTAGCTCTTCTACTGGATGGTGAAGGTTGCTGACAAGAGCTGAGTTGGATCGGCGCTCGGCCCAACCAGAACCGTGTGCGCTACCGACTCGACGGTCCACTTGTTGTTGGTGGTATCCCAATAGGCCGTGTCCTTTGCGGGCACGGAGAGCTGGACGTCCTGGCTCGCGCCAGCAGCGAGGGTAACCCGCGTGAAGGCTTTGAGCTCCTTGACCGGCCGCTTGGGCGCCTTGCTATTCGGATAGCCGATGTAGAGTTGAACGATCTCGTCGCCCGCCACCTTGCCGGTGTTCTGGACCGTAACCTGAACGTTCAGGCGGCCGCCCGCCGAAACCTTGGAGCAGAGCACCTGCAGATTGCTGTACTTGTAGGTCGTGTAGCTTTGGCCATAGCCAAACCAGTAGCGAACCGGCTTGGCGTTCTTCTCGAACAGGCGATAGCCGTGGTAGTAGTCGATGGTGGTGGCTGCCGAGCCGCTGTTCTGAAACTGCGGGTAATCGGATTCATTCTGGCCGACGGTGAAGGGGAGCTTGCCTGAGAAATTGGTGTCGCCGAACAGCAGCGCGGCCAGCGCGGTTCCGCCTTCCTGTCCAGGGTAGAAGGTCTGGATAATGGCCTTGGCGCTGGCCATCCAGTCCTCGACGATGATGGCACTGCCCACGTTGAGCAGCACGATGACGTTCGGGTTGATGGCAGCTACGCTCTTGATGAAGGACGATGGCTTGGTCGACCAGTGGATGGGATGGGCCCCGCTCAATGTCATATCCTGGCGATCGGCGCCCCCACCGTAGCTTTCGCCCTCGTCCTCATGCGCCATCGAGACTGGGATGATGACCACATCTGCCCCGCTCGCCGCGGAGGAATCGGAGCTTTGCTTGATGGTGACGCCACCATGGGATTGAAGTCCTTGGAAGTACGACACGGCATGCGGAGGAACGTTCTGGCTGCTGCCTCGGTCGCCCAGGCCCGAGACGAAGCCCTTCAGATTGTTTTGGTCGGCAGTTGGCGCGACCGGCAGGTTGTTGTCTGGGCCCACGATCGCGATGGTCTTGACGTTGGGTGTGCCGCTTCCCACCGTGGTCGCCAAAGTGCCAAGCGGCAAGATGCCATCGTTCTTCAGCAGGACCGCACCCTCTAGCTCGGTTTGTTCGGCAAGTGTCACCGCCTCTTGCCCGCCGGCCAGGCTGAAGTTCGCTGTGCTCGACACATAGCTGGAATCGAGGTCCTTGAACTTTGTGCGCGCGTTCATCACGCGGGTGGCGGACTGGGTGAGCGTCGCGGAGCTGAGCGTGCCGGATGTCAGATCGCTGCTCAGGGTAGTGAAGGCCGAGGGAACCGGCATCTCGAGGTCGAGCCCCGCGTTCATCGATGCAGCGCCATGGCCTGCCTGGGCCGCACTCCAATCCGACAGCACGAACCCACCCCAACCCCACTGGGTACGCAGGATATCGTTGAGAACGTGGCTGTTTTCCGTGCAGTGAGTGCCGTTGACCATGTTGTAGGCAGCCATGATGCACGCCGGATCGCCCTTCTTGACCGTGATTTCGAATGGACGGGCGTAGTTCTCATGCAGGGTCTGGTCGTCCACGGTGGGATTGGCGGTCATGCGGTTGTTGTCCGTGTCGTTCAAAACGTAGTGCTTGGGGCATGCGGCGCACCCACCGGGTTGCTGCATGCCACGCACGAAGGCGGCGCCCATCTCACCGAGCAGCACAGGATCTTCGCCGTAGGTTTCCTGTGCACGCGCCCAACGCGGGTGTCGGAGCGTGTTGATCACCGGCGCGAGGGCAAGCTCGTTCTTGGCTGCGCGCATCTCCCGGCCCTGGAGATTGCCCACTCGGTATTCGAGATCGAGATCGAATGAAGCCGCGCGCGCCTCGGCAACCGCCCAGCAGGTGGCGACATCGCCTGGCATGATGTTGCGCATGCCGCGCGGTCCGTCGCGCATGGGGTAGTTGGGGATGTTCAGGCTGGCGACGCCAAGCGAACGGAAAGCCACGCCGGCCGTGGTGTATGGAGTTGTGGTGTGGTCGCCGGACAGGATGTTGATCTTGTCGGTGACCGCCATCGCGCCGACCAGCGACGTGGCCTGCGAGTCCACCGGTGTCATGGGCGTTGGGATCGAGTAGGTGGGCGTGTACGAGGAGCAGGTCGGGTCATCCGGGGCAGTGTTGCCACCCGTGGCAACGCCACCCGAAGGGCTCCCGCCCGATGCGGTCCCGCCCGCGGTAGTGCCGCCCGAAGAGGATCCGCCAGTTCGGGTACCGCCGGTGGTGGCGCCGCCTGTGCTGGCGCCGCCTGTGGTGGTTCCGCCCATGGTGGCGCCGCCTGCGCTAGCGCCGCCTGAACGGTTGCCGCCGGTGGTGCTGCCGCCTGCGGGGGTTCCGCCTGATGTGGCGCCGCCTGAGGTCGCTCCACCTGCGGTGGCGCCGCCCGAACGGCTGCCGCCGTTGGTGCTGCCGCCGTTGGTGCTGCCCCCCGCAGGGGTGCCGCCGGTGTTGCCGCTGCCGCCGACGGTGCTGCCGCCGGAGATGCTGTCGCCGCCGCTGTTTGCGCTAGTGCTGCCTCCGCTGTTCGCGGTGCTGCCACTCTGGCCTCCGGACGATGCTCCCCCCTGGCCTCCGCCTGAATTGTTGCCCCCGCCTTGCGTCGTCCCACCGCTGCTGTTGTTTTGCTGCGGTTGCAACGAGCATCCGGCAAAGGCGATCAATCCCACGACGGCGAGGCCGGCGGTGGAGTAAGGGTGTTTCGTCGTCTCTTTCATTTCCATGTCTCCTGTTGTCGTGAAGAGCCAGCCGGCAGTCCGCGCCCATGAATCGCTGCTCTCTCGCGCGAGTTCGTATTCACCCGACAAGTGCCAGATCCGTGGACATCGATGCTTCTGCGTCAGGGAGCAGTACCATTCTTACGCGCTTTATATATATGTGTAGGTAAAGTGTGAAGCTTCATGGGATCTGCACGCAACGTGGCAGCCGACGAGAAGACCAAGCCAGACCGTGCTGCTGTAGTCCAGGCGCGCTGCGCGAACGCGCTCTAGGTCGCGAATGTGCGGGGCGGGAGGCTCTACACACGTGCAAGAAACCACATCTATTTGACTACGCAGCGGCGTATAGTGGGAAACATGGTGCGTGGAACGTGGCACCTTTGCGGGCATCCGGCTTGGGTCGCCCCGACGTTGGTCGTCATCGTTCATCTGGCGGGATGTGGGACCCACGCTCGACCGTGCCAACCCGAGGATGCCGGATCTCTGGGGGCGCCGCTGGTGGAGGTCGGGCCGCCGCAGCCCAGCTACGACGTCTGCCAGGGGCAGCTCGGCGCCGACGGGTGCTGGCCATCGACGGTGACCTGCGTGGACGGTCACCAGCCGACGACGCCTCTCGACTACGGTCGCTGCGCGCTCGACAGCGCGCTCGCCGAGGTGCATAGCACGGCGAGCGTTCACCTGGCGGTGGTCGGCGACGCGGCGCTCGTCGGTGAGACAGATACCGTCGCGCGCCTGCTGGACGCGCGCGCCGAGTCCTATGTCATCGTTCCCGGCGGCGACGCGACGTGGATCGTCGGCCGCGACGCCGTGGGCGCGATGTACGGCGCGCTGGAAGTTGCTGAACGTCTGCGGCTCCAGGGCGCGGGCGCATTGCCTCTGGCGGCGGTCGTGCGCGGCGCGCCGGCGGTCTCGGTGCGCGCCGCCAACCCGTTCCTCGTCTTGCCGGAAGAGGACGAGACCGACTGGTGGTTTCTCGACGAGCAGTACTGGACGCAATATCTCGATCTGCTCGCACACGCGCGATTCAATTTCCTCGACCTGCACGGAATGTACGATTTGGTATCAACCGTCTTCCCGAACGCGTTGTTGTACTTCGCGCGCTCGCCGTCCTTTCCGGACGTTGGCGCGTCCGCGGCCGATCGAGAACGGAATCTCGCCGCCTTGAACCGGGTGATCGCACTCGCCACAGCGCGAGGGATCAAGGTCGGTCTCATGAGCTACAACGCGCTCACCAGCCTGGACGGCGTGTCCGCCGACGTGATCAGCGACGACGCGGTCAAGATCTACACGCGCGAAGCGGCCCAGGATCTGGCCACCCGCGCCCCTGGGTTGACCCGTCTGGGCTTTCGTGTGGGTGAGAGCAATCGTCCGGCCTCGTGGTACGGCGACACCTTCATTGCGGGCGTAGCGCAGGCGGGCACTGGGGTTGCGCCCTACACGCGGACCTGGGGCGCTGCAAAGACCGACATCCTCTCGCTGCAGGCCATGGTGGGTGACGGCGTGACGGGCGAGAGAATGTTGGTGGAGGCGAAGTACAACGGCGAGCACTGGGGTGCGCCCTACGCCATCGCCGGCGGTTGGTTGGCGAGCTTCGGAGCGTACAGCTACCAGGACTTCCTCAACCCGCCCACGCCCTACGATTTCGTGTTCCAGGTGCGGGCCGGGGGAACCCATCGGATTTTTCGCCAGGCGTCCTACGCGCGCACGCGACGAACCATCCAGTCCTTGGCCTTCTCGCCGGCGGTTCGTGGCTTCACCTTGGAGCCGCCGCAGGCCTACTTTCCGCAACGCGACGGCTACCACGCGCAGGAGGGCGACCGGTTCTCGCCGTGGACCTTCGCCCGTGACGAAATGATGTTCCTTCTGTGGGGGCGATTGAGCTATGACCCCGACACGCCGGAGGATCTCTTCCGTGGGATGTTGGCGCGCGAAACCGGCGGCGACTTTCTCTGGGACGCCATGCAGGCCGCCAGCGAGATCGTGCCTTGGATCCAGACCGCCCACACCTGCGGACCCGACTCGCGCAACTTCGCGCCCGAGTTGGAACTCGGGGGCGACGTCGCATCCTGGACCACGCCGCCTGGGACGCAGACAGCTTCTTGCTACCGGCAAGGCGCGTTTGACACTTTCGCCATCGCCGGTCCCGACGAAGTGGCGGCCGATCTGGTCGCCGGCAGCGCCACCTCGCGGCTGTCACCGGTCGAGGTGGCCGCGCGCGTGCTGGATGCCGCCGATCGCGCGGCGCTGGCGGGTGGCGCGCCCGACGACAACCTGCTCGCGCGCGACATCGTTCGCGAATGCCACGCGCTCGCCGATTTGGGTCACTATTTCGGCCACAAGTTGCGCGGCGCCACCGCGCTCGCCGTCTACCAGCGTGTGGGGATCAGCGATTGGTTGAGCGCCGCGCGAGCCGAAACCACCACGGCGGACGATGCCTGGAGGCAGCTCGCCGACGACACGTCCTACATCAGCCCGTTTGCGGATCATCTACGCATGCTTACGCTAGGCTACGATCCGTTTCATTGGTCCGAGGAGGTGCCGGCGCTCGACGCCGATCCCAACGCGATCGACGCCATTGAGGCTCAGGTGGCGGCGGCCGCGCCCATTCCGCCCGCGACGATGCCCGCCGCCGAGGTTTGGTTGCGGTCTTCGCGGCCGCAAGGCCCTGGCCTCGCCGAGCTGTCGATTCTTCCATCCGATCCAGCGGCGGCGAGTTGGTTGGTGCGAGCGCGCTTCACGACAGCGGTTCCCACGGACGCCGAAGTTCGCGTTCTGTGGAAACCCTTCCAAAGCGAGGTCGACTGGAACGTGGTCGACACGATCGCGGCCGGCGATGGCAGCTACTCCGCATCGGTGGCCGGGGGCGGCGCCGGAGGTTTGTTTGCCGTCGAAGTCTTGTCCGCACAAGGTGGCTGGCGCTACCCGGATCCGGAACGAGAGACGCCATATCGATCGCTTCCACCCTGAGGCGCCGTGCCCGGGCCGATGATGCCTACACACGCATGTCAGGCCAGTCTGGCCCTTGCCGGCAACGGCTACAGGGAACTTGGAAGAACGCTCCTGTCAGGGAGGCATACGGTTCGTAGAGAAAGCGATGACAGGAAGATGCCCATGCGAGTGGGCGGAGGCGGAAGGGTGCCAGGACTGCGACGAGGTGGCGCGTCTGGGCTGCCCCCATGTGATCGCCTGAGCTTGCCCTCCGGCTCGTGGGCGTGACACAAGGTGCATCACCTACGTCCCCTGCAAGTTCCGGGGCGGAGCAACAGGCTGCCAGAGTACGCGCCCCCGTTTGCGAAAATGTTACTTGCCAATTTTCCATCCGGGGCATATGCGTATTCTCGGTGCCACGCTGAGGCATCTTGAGCGGCGTGCGCTGATGTTGTTTCGAGCTACGAAATCCTGGACTGAGAGACAACTGAAGCAGGCAGCCTGAGGTTGGCGCTGCTGAGGAGATGGACATGATCCTGCGAATCGATGTCAGCCGCTGCGCTCGGCCTCACGGATGGCGGCGGCTCTCAGACAAGGGTATCAAGTTCTCCTTCGTCAGGGCGACTTACGGGGCCACGGTCACAGACAATCTCTCCTCAACGACCGCCAGGAAAGTGGAAAGGGGCTTGGAGAACAGCCACGCAGTCATCGCCGAAGCTGGCATCCGATGTCAAGCTGAGGGCGGCAACAGCAGCGGTTCTCACGAGAAGAAACGCGCTCGGAACATCCGGGCCTCGCTCCCGCTCTTACACGACGCGTCTCGTCGGTATTCTCAACCCGAAGAAAGTGAGGACAACCTATGCGCACAGAAGTCTGGCTCGCCGTAGCCGTAGCTTTCTCGTTAACCCCAGCCGCCGCCCAGATCCCCGACGCGGCTTCTTCCGCCTCGACGACGTCGGCCAACACCCCATTCACCCCGGCCGTTCCTTCCACCACCGCGCCTGCCGTGTCCCCAGAGATCCAGCAGTACTTCGACAAGAACATCCTTTTCAAGGATCGCATCAGACACTCGTTCTCAATGAGACAGGCGGTCGGGGGGCAAGACACAGTCGACTGCATTCAAGACGACTCCCCGCCGCCCCCAGTTCCGCCGTCACCCCCCACCACGATTCCCCCTTCGTCGTTGCCTCCGGTGCCAGGCCTGCTATCCAACACAACCCAGGATCGAACGATTGATTCGCTAGGCCGCATACGAGCTTGTCCCGCAGGAACCTTTGGCCAGGTGAGGCCGTCGATTTCGGAACTGGCTCCGTATAGGACGGTCGCGGAATTCGCATACGCCCAAGCGATGAGCCACCGTCTTTCTTCTGGATCCCCTCAGCAGGCTGCCCCTACCCTCCAGTCCACCGGCTACAACCACGGAGTCGCAGCCCAGTACGTCAATAACTGGGGGATGTCGTCAGACATATCGTTTCAAAACCCCATGCTCAACTATCAGAATAGGGATCCCTACCCAGTTTCAGAGCACTCACTCTCACAACTTTGGTTGGTCGGTGACTATCCAGAGCCCACCCAGGCCCTCCCAAGCGACCTACAGACTATCGAAATCGGGTGGGAACAGACCTATTGGCAACAACAAGAAGGCCTAACTCCCGCTCTGTTTATCTACTCCTCTTGGAATAATTACCTGGGGTCCTGTTACAATGGTGGGTGTGGGTCCACCGGACCAACCCACTGGAAATTGCTCGACACGTCCTACACCTACGGGGCTGCGATTAGCGTGGCGCCGTACACTTGGCCGAGCTACAGCCTTCCTAACCACGGCGTGTTCGCAATCTATGGCAGCAAGCCCGACGGCTATTGGTACGTGTACATCATCAATGAGTGGGTCGGGTATTTCTGGTTTGACAGCGGCCCACTGAGCCGCAGTAATCTGCAGAACGGCTATGTGCCCTCCAACTTCATCGAGATCGGGGGGGAGGTCTTTGAAGGGAGACCCACTAGCCCCCCCCTTTCCATTCCCAGTGGAACCATACATCCCTACATCCAGATGGGCAGGGGTGCTAATGTGAGCGTTAATATGTATAACGACTATTGGAACTTCGATAACAATGCATTCTCGGCGTGCAACTACTACCTCGATGGGAGTGGCAACTGGCAGGTAGCGTCGCCCGCGACGTCCATTACCCACGCGAGCGGTACGTGGACCGGTGTCGAGCGGCCCGATTGCTACCAGGTGTACCTCCAGAGCAACTATAGGTCACCCGTGACCACGCCCTACCTGCTGTTTGGCGGTCCGGGCCCGAGCGGCTCTTCTTGTACCACCTACTGAGAGGTGCGGGCAGTCACCGGCAGTATGTGCTTCCAGCCCGAGACGTCATTCCGACGATATCAAGGCAAGCATCCGGCTAGTAGCACGCCGATCGTATTGGAGTCTGTGTTCGTAGTCACAATATCAGAAGCCCCGTTGCCATCGAGATCGGCGATGGCAACGGTTCCAAGTACGGAGCCGCTATCCGTGGTCACGACAGTGGGACCGATGAAGGTTCCGTCGCCGCGATTTAAGAAGAGGCCGATGGTGCTGGAGACGCCGTCGGTGATGGCGATGTCCAGGTATCCGTCAGAGCTCAAGTTGCCCACGGCCGCGCTGGGCGCAGTGGGTTGGGAATTCGCAGTGACCGGAACAGTCGGCGAGCCTGGATAGCTCACAGCACCTGCCAGAATCTGCGGGCCGCCGCGGTTGAGAAACACACGCAGTTGGTTGTCGCAGAAGAAGGCGAGATCGGGCCTGCCGTCGCCGTCAAGGTCGCCCATAGCGATGTTGGAGGTCGAGGTGCAGCTACCGCCGTTCACAACAATGGGATTCGAGAAAGCGCCACCGCCACTCGCGAGGAACACGCCGATCTCCGCAGGAGATCCGCTGTGCAGTGCCACGAGGTCGCCGACGCCATCCCCGTTGAGATCGCCGACGGCGATCCACTCGGGGGCAAAGTCTCCTGTGTCGAGCGGGTCAGGCACTGCAGCAAGCGTCCCATCCCCGGCATTGAGAAAGACCTCCACCAAATATCTCGTGGAGTCTAGCGCATAGACGAAGTGCGCAACAACGAGATCAGGGACGCGGTCTCCATTGACGTCACCGACGGCAAGGCCTATGGCAGAGTCGTGCAGCGGGTCGCCGGTTTCGTAGACGACGGGGCCGGCGAAAGTCCCCTTCCCTTTGTTGAAAAACACACCTATGGAAGACGACACCGGCTGGAGAGCTGCCAAGTCCAGCAAAGAGTCTCCGTTGAGGTCCGCGACGACGAGGGCTCCGCTGGGAGAGGTGGAGTACACAACCTGATCCGAGAATGTGCCATCCCCGCGGTTGAGGAGTACACCCAGAGAGGGGATGTCAGTCCGATTGGTCGATGTCGAACCGACCCAAGCCAGATCGGGATAGCCATCTCCGTCGAGATCGGCAGCCAGGACTGAATGGGGACGGGAATCCGAACCGGTGGCATAGGTGACCAGAGGAGCATAACCCGCGCTGCAGGCCAAGCCAGCTTCAGTACCGCCGTCGCTGCGCGCAACTAGCGAATGCGACCGGCACGCGCCGAAGACGATGATTCCCAGTACCAAGCTGCCTGCGAGGCCGTTGGCACCGCACCGCGACTTTGCAGGATGATGGGGGCCGCCGGCGCACGAGCTTTCCCGTCGGACTTCGCGACACACTACAGGTGGCTTCATGAACCATCGCACCATGTCGGACCTCCAAGCATTCCCGAAGTTTGCGATTCGTCGCCCGACAAGGCAAGCGCGAGTTCTTGGGTGTTCGCATGTCGCCTGTTCGCCGCAAGTCCATAGGCATCATGGAAGTATGGCGTCCACGAGCAAGTCACGGCTTGCGAGAATAGCATCCGTCGGCGGTCGGGTGGGTCGGTCTCGCCGCTCGGAGTTCAACCGCGCAGTACAGGCCTGCCGGCAGCCGGGCTCGACCTACAAGCCGGTCTACTACTCGCTGGCACTGGACAAGGGCTACGGTTACGGCTCGTTGCTCAACGACACCCCACGCGCGGAGGTCGATCCCATCACCGGCGAGGTCTGGATTCCGAAGAACCTTAACAACACAGTCGAATACCAGGTGAATCTGGAATACGCGCTGGTCTGGGCATAGTCGGAACAAGCGCCATTTTGCCTTCACCGAATCGCATCTTGTCCCAATACGTGTGATTATGACCAGTACAGGGAGGGTGCAACATGAACGCAATCAACCAAACAAGCGCACGGCCAGGCCCGAGGATGACTTGTCGTTCAATGGGGAGACAACTCCTGCTTGCGGTGGTTGTGCTTTGGGCGGCCTGCGGGCGACAGGGTGGGCTGAGCACTAGCGGCACCACGCCTGTGCCCAATCACGACGCTGCCGCAGGCGGGAGCAGTGGGAGTGCGGTCGGCGGAAGTCCGGGTGGTCCTGCGGTCGGCGGAGGCAGCACAGCCTCCGGGGTGGGAGGGGCAGTTGCTGGCGGTGGTTCTGGCGGTGCGACCACGGGTGCAGTTGGCGGTGCCTCACTGGGCGGAAGCGCCGGTGCCAGCAGTAGCATGGCAGGTGTGACTGCCAGCGGCGGGTCGACTTCCCGAGCTGGCAGCGCGGCAGTCAGTGGCGGCATGCCCAGCGGAGGTGGCGTGGCTGGCGGCGGCAACAGCGGGGCAACAACGGGCGCAATGGGTGGCGCTTCCTCAGGAGGAAGCGCCGGTGGCAGCNNGCGGAGGAACCGCTCGCGGCGGCATGTCTTCGTCAGGGGGAAGTGCCGGTGGCAGCATGGGAGGTGGAGGAACCGCTCGCGGCGGCACGACTTCCTCAGCGGGCACTGCGGGCAGCAGTGGCGGTGGTACTGGGGGAGGCCCCGACGGTGGAATCCTCGCTTCCGGCTATTGCACGGGAGACAGTACCAAAGTCACCTACCTGGGTCAGACCGTGTCCGCGCCTGCAACAAACTACCAGTCCGGTCTGGCCTTCGATTGTTGCATGGCCTATGGCGTGAACCTGCACACCAGCGCGTCTCTTGGACTGGATCTTCAGGTGGAAGTCATTTCCTCTGTCGGCGTCTCCCCTGGTGACTACGAGGTAGGAACGACGTCGTTCCGGGTTCGTGCCTCTGTGGGCACGAGCAACGAATCTGCGGAAATGGCAACAAACAACACCAGCGGAAACGTTCACATCGGCAGCGCTCCCTTGGCGACCCAGCCGTGGGAGCTTGGCTTGTGCCTGGAAGTCGTTGATACGTCGTCAGACCTGCTGGGAACCAGGATCTACGTCCCCAGCGTCACCATGATGCCCTACTATCAGTGGAACAACCGATTCCAGATCTATCTCCTGCACGATCCATCGCTCACGGCGCTCGACGCTGCCCAGCTTGCTCTCGATTCCCTTGTGCTTGCTACGCTGCCGTTGCTCGATCTCAGTCGCATTGCCTACGTGGAACAGGCCACCACTCGGATTGGCCTCAATCCTGGCCAGAAACTTGGTGATTCGATCCACACCGAGCTCGGGCGCCCGCTTGGATTGCCTTTCGTGGCCGTAGCGGATGGAGTCCGCATCTATCTGGGCACATTCACCAGCATGGTCTCTTCGATTTCCCCCGCTGGTCCCTACATCATGATGGATGAAATCACTTCGGATGGATTGGTCATCCAGCCGCCTTGGACAGGTACCGATCCGCGCAACGATCCCCGCATCCTCCAGGTGCTAACCGAAGCTGGCAAGCTTGTGCCCTGAAGCGGCCAAGTTACCCCTCGTCCAGCGCTCGGATCTTGGCCACCAACATGGGATCGTCTTCCAGCGTTTGGCGGAGTGCTGCACCAAGCTTCTCCCTGACTGCGGCAGGTCCCTTGCAACCCACCTGGCGGGATACGACTTGCTCGACCACGCGGTCAAGCGCGGCCTGAGGTGTGATCTGCCCGGCCTTGAGGGCCTTGGCGATGTCCGCGATCCCGGGTGCCCGGCCGGCCTGGGCGCCTGGTTGGGTCGCAGTGGCGGCCCGCGCCTTGTCACTTCCCGACGCTTTGGCGAGCTTGTCGGCAAAGCCCTTGGCCCCGGCGGTGCCAGCCGCAGGAAGTCCTACCGGGTGTCCGGAAACCAATCCCGATGGCGGTTTGGAAACCTTCATCGATAGACTCGAACACTAGCACAGGACAGGCTGGACAGATTCTTCACGGCTCGGACCTTCTGCATGATTGTCGGCTGACGCCGCACTAAGTTGCGTAGAGCGCGGAGCGTTAGCGGCTGGGATCGACAGGCGGTCGCACGGCCGCTAGAAGCTAGTCCCAGAGGTCTGACATCTCCCACTACACTGTGGGCGCAAAGCGGGTTAAAGTGTCGCGATGAAGAAAGTCCATCTTGAGACAACCAAGGGCGAAATCGTAGCCGAGCTGTTCGAGGATGACGCGCCGGCCACGGTGGCCAACTTCGCGGGTCTCGCGAACGGAACCAAGGAGTGGGTCGAACCATCAACCGGGAAGAAGGTCAGCCGTCCCTTCTACGACGGACTAACCTTCCACCGCGTTATCCCTAACTTCGTCATCCAGGGGGGATGTCCCCTCGGCGACGGAACCGGGGGCCCTGGTTACAAGATCAAGTGCGAGACCGCGGGAAAGCGCCAGGTTCACAAGGCGGGCTCACTCTCTATGGCCCATGCGGGCAAGGACACGGGTGGATCGCAGTTCTTCATCTGCCACTCGCCGCAGCCGCATCTCGATCGCAAGCACACCGTGTTTGGGCAAGTAATTTCCGGCTTGGAGGTGTTGAAGAAGATCCAGGCCGGCGATCGCATGACCAAGGTTTGGATCGAGGGGTGACGCAGCCTTCACTGCTCGACGTCATGGTGCGGATGTTCTGGTCTGAAGGCTCGTGTGTGCGTTTTGGTCGCCGCGGCTTGCTGGCAGCGGCTTGCTTGACTTCGAGCCCGCCCGTGGTCGATAACGGGATGACTTACGTCCGTTGCTGCCCACGCTCCGGAGTCGTTGCTTGAACAAGCCCACTCCTTTCGGGAAATACTACCTCCTCGAACGCATCAACGTCGGGGGCATGGCCGAAGTGTTCAAGGCCAAGGTCATGGGGGTGGAGGGCTTCGAGCGAATCGTCGCGCTCAAGCGCATCCTTCCCCATATTGCCGAGGACGAAGAGTTCATCACGATGTTCATCGACGAGGCGAAGATCGCGGTGCAATTGCAGCACGCGAACATCGCCCAGATCTTCGATCTCGGGAAGGTCGATGACGCATACTTCATCGCCCTTGAGTACGTGCAAGGGCGCGACCTACGCGGCATTTTTGATGACCTGCGCAGGCATCGCCAGACCATGCCCATGCCCCAGGTCTGCTACGTGATCATGCAGGTCTGCGAGGGACTGGACTATGCGCACAACAAGCGCGACGCCCAGGGGCGGGCGCTCAACCTCGTACACCGCGACGTCTCGCCACAGAACGTGCTGATCGGATACGAGGGTGAGGTCAAGCTCATCGACTTTGGCATCGCCAAGGCCGCGGGCAAGGCATCCAAGACCCAGGCCGGCATTCTCAAGGGCAAGTTCGGTTACATGTCGCCCGAACAGGTGCGCGGACTGTCCATCGACCGGCGCAGCGACATCTTCGCCGTTGGAATCATTCTCTACGAAATGCTCACGGGCGAGCGGCTGTTCGTCGGCGAGAGCGATTTTTCGACCCTGGAGAAGGTTCGCAACGTCGAGGTCGTCCCGCCCTCTTCATTCAATTCGGAGATTCCTGAGCAGCTTGAACGCATCGTGCTCAAGGCATTGGCCAAGGACTTGGAGGACCGCTACCAGAACGCCCTCGATCTGCACGATGACCTACAGGCCTTCCTGTATTCCGTCGGCAAGTTCTCGTCGCGTAAAGACCTGTCAGTTTGGATGAAGCGGACCTTCGCTGCTGCTTTGGCGGTGCAACAGGCTCCCGAAAGCCCTACCTCCGAGGATATTGAAGAGATCGAACCCATCGAAGCCGATATCGATCCGCCGGCGCCAGCGCATGGGGGCTCGCCTCGGGCGAGGGACAACCAGGAGCTGGGCTGGGACGAAGATGAGTTGGAGACGTCGATCTTCGACAAGCCAGTTGGTGAAAATACGCCGGCCGGCCGGGCCAATGAGGCTTTCCTCGCCACCGAAGACAAGACCGTGGCCGCTGCGCTCTCTGAGGACTCGCTAAGGGAGATGAATGAGGGCTTTGCTGCGCCCTCGACCTTCTCCGAGAAGGCTCCCACCCACAAAGAAGGCCAGCCGGTCTCGCTTCGTCAGACCGTGATGGGCATAGGCGAGACTCCGCCGGTTCGGCCTGCACCCTTGCCCCCGCCGGGCCGCTCGACAGGGACGTTTGGCGCCGCGCCGGCTCCGCCTGCGGCGCAGCCCGGGGCTGCACGCCCATCACGCCCAATGGCGATTCCCGCGGGAACTACCCGCCCGACGTCGCAGGCTCCCGTGCCGATGGGTCGGCCGCTGTTTGCACCTTTGGGGGCGCCGTCCGCGCCCGAGCCTTCTCGTCCGGTGCTGCGCCAGACCTTGCTGGGGATAGGTGCACCCAACGCTCCCATCCCGGGTGTCTCTCAGCCTGCCATGCCGGCGCCGTCGTTTTTCCCAGCACAACCATTTCCTGGGCTTGACCAGGGGCCGTCCGCCCAACTGGGTGCTGGCTTCCCCGGCCAGCCCTATGGCACGTCGGGGCCGCGACTATCGGGCGGCATGGATGCGGCAACAGCTGCCGCGGCCGCGTTGTCTTTGCGGCCGCCATCACGTATCAAGTACTACCTTCTCTTCCTGGCGTTCATGGCGTTGGGAGGTGGCGGAGCCTATCTGTACCTGACCCGGTCGGGAAAGATGCAGATAGCGGTAAAGCCAGCAGACGCGCGGGTGACTGTCGACGGGGTTGCCTTGCACGAAGGACCACCCTATGTGATAGAGCGGCGGCCTGGCATTTACCACGTCGCGGTTGCGCGCGAGGGGTACGTGCCGCGTGAGCAAGACGTCGAGATTCGCACTGCGCAGGTGGAGCGGGTGGAGGTCGAGCTGGAGGCGTCGCCCGATACTGGGTTCGAATTGACCAGCCAGCCGCCCGGTGGTCTGGTGTGGCTGGATGGGCAGGCATTTGTCATCAATGAGACTGGAAAACAGGCTACTACCAACTTCAGGGCTTCGCGCATAACGCCTGGCCGCCACGTTCTGGAAATCAAAGGGGATCCGCGCTTCAAGGATTGGCACCAGGAGATTTTTCAGGAGCCAGGCCAGACGCTGAAGATCAACGCCGTTCGCGAACCCGGGGGTGCCTCGGGACGCAGCGGCGGAGCGGCTGCAGCCGGAGTGCGTCCGCCGAGTACGCCTGCCCTTGCGCCGCCAGCAGCTGGCCCGAGCGTGGTGGCCGAGAACCGAGGGAGATCGTCCGGTTCTCGCCGCGCAGGCAGGGGAGCCAGGCGAGGTGAACCCTCCAGTGACGACAGCTCGGGCGGTCAGGCGGCCGCAGCAGGCGGAAAGGCCAAGGAAAAGGCGTCCAGCGACGATGACGTCTTCGAACGCGAGGGGAGGCTTGGGGCTGGGGGCGGAGAGGAATGCGTGGCCAACATCGGTTCCAAGCCGTGGGCTCAGGTGGCCATCGATGGCAAGCCGACTGGGAAGAGCACCCCGCTCATCGACTACAGCCTGGCCTGCGGCAAGCATCGGCTCACTTTCACCAACTCCGACCTGATGATTGAGCGCAACGAGATCATCATTCTCAAGCCGGGCCAGCGGTTCAAGAAGATCTTCCCGCTAGTGGACATGGATTTCTAGGTGACTGCCATGCCTGGCTCGGAATCTTTGCCATCACCCGTGGGACTTCGTCCCGGCTCGCCGGAGGCGCTACAGGCAGCCTGGGCAGACTATTTCCGCCGAGTGGCTTTCGAGCAACCGCGCCATCCGGCTGCTCGCGAGTTCTTGGATGAGGATCTGCGCGCGACTCTGCGGCGTTGGATCCCCGCCGACGCGTCGGTGGTGGAGGTGGGCTGCCGCACCGGTGACCTGATTACGGCTCTGCCCAACCAGGAACGGGTGGGAATTGCCCCCTCGATCGAGCTGGCGGCCGAAGCCCAACGTCGCCATCCGGAGATCAGCTTCGAGGTGGGCAAGGTCGAACGGCTCCCGCCCGGGCGAAGGTTCGATGCCGTGATCTGCGATCGTCTGTGTCACACGGTGACGGACGTGCGCGCCTGGCTGGAGGGCCTGCGCGATCGCCTGACTGAGCATGGATTGATCTATCTGACCGCCTTCAACTACCTTTGGGAGTTTGCCGCGCAGGCGGCGGAGGTGGTGGGTTGGAAAACCCCTGCTCCAACCTCGAACTGGCTGTCGCACAGCGATTTTCACAACCTGTTCAACATCACCGGCCTCGAGATGGTTCGTTTCGAGGACCGTCTGCTGCTTCCCTTGCCGATGCCGGGCCTTGCCCCGTTGGTCAATCGCTATCTGGCCAAGTTGCCGGTCTTGCAGCGCTTCTCGCTCTATCGGCTCTATGCCTTGCGCCGGCGGGATGCAAGCGCCGCTCCCCAGCCGCTTTCGGTGAGCGTGGTCGTGCCCACGCGCAACGAAGCGGGCAACGTGGACGTCGCTATCAAGCGGACGCCACTCATGGGCACCTCCACCGAGTTGATCTTCGTCGAGGGCGGCTCCACCGACGGCACCTGGGAGACGATTCAAAACGCGATCAAGGAGTATCGCGGCCCACTCAAGCTTTCTGCCTACCAGCAGACCGGAAAAGGTAAGGGCGATGCCGTGCGACTTGGCTTTGCCAAAGCCCAAGGCGACGTGCTGATGATTCTCGACGCCGACCTGACCGTGCCGCCGGAAGAACTGCCGGTGTTCTACGACGTTATCGCGCGTGGACTGGGGGACTTCGTGCAGGGAACGCGCTTGGTCTATCCGATGGAACCGGGGGCGATGCGTTTTTTCAACCGCATCGGCAATCACGCCTTCTCCCATCTGTTTACCTATCTGCTCCAGCAGCCTATCAAGGATACGCTTTGTGGAACCAAGGTGCTGCGGCGGCGCGACTATGAGCGGCTGGCGGCTGCGCGGCACGTATTCGGCGACTTCGATCCTTTCGGTGACTTCGATCTCATATTCGGGGCCGCCAGACTGAATCTAAAGATCGTGGAGATTCCGGTTCGCTACCGGGAACGTCTCTATGGCTCCACCAACATCTCGCGCTGGCTGCACGGCTGGCTGCTGCTCAAGATGTCGGCGGTGGCGGCCAGCAAACTCAAGTTTGTGTGAACGTTTGCGGACCAAGAGATGCTCCGTCGGCCGCTGACCCGACTCGCCAACGTCCTGCGCGCGCACAGTGGCATCATACGATCGCTGGCGATTCTGGCGGTCGGGCTGATCGCCGTCGGTGCAGTCTTGCCCTTCCTCGATCGGTTTCAACCTCTCGGTACCTGGCTGGCCATTCCCCTGGGTGTCATCCTGGCGTGGCAGGTTGTCTTGAACCTAGCTTGGGCGGGAACGGGTCTGCTGGTCACGCGTCGGCTTCTGCCCGTCGGTCTGCCGCCCATCGAGCGGCTCTGCATAGGTGTCGCGGTGGGCGTGACCGGATTCGCGTTTGCACTGTACCTGCTGGGTGCCCTTCATCTCTTTCGACCCGCGTTCGCGGTGGGCCTGGTGATTGTCTTCCTGGCTACCGGACTTCCCAGCCTGCGACGGTGGTGGCATGAAAGCGCGACCGACACGTTCGCCGCGTTGCCCAAAGGTTGGCTGGGCACGGCGGTGGTGGTTTTCGGC
>PMJE01000204.1:24500-32408 GCA_003157315.1 Myxococcales bacterium
TGCACACGTGGGACTTTCTAGTGCCCGGGCTCAGCGAACCTCTCACACGTTGGATGATGGCGCTGCACACGGAATTCTCGCTGTTCCTGTGGACATTGGTCGGGGTTGGGTGTGCGGCGCGCTGGTTGGCTGCCGAGGTACGGGTGCGTGGCGCGTGGGCGGCATTTTTTCTGTTTCCCGGCATCTTCGTTTACGACGGAAATATGGGCGGCGCCCAAGATCACATTGCCGCCTCTTTCATCTTGCCATTGTTCATGCTGTGCGTGCGCCTACCGGCACAGCGTTCCGACACTGCGTTTGCGCTTTGGGGGATAGTTGGGGCAGGGGCGTTGCTGAGCAAGTTTCAGACCGTCTACTTCATCGGGCCAATGATCCTATTGCTGGTCTGGCGGCTGGTTCGTGCCGGGGAATCTTTTCGTTTGGCGTGGCGACGAATTCTGCGCGTCGCTGCCGTCATCTTGGCGACAGTTGTCGTGGTTACTGCCCCGCATTTCGTGAAGAACACAGTTTTTCACCACAATCCGGTCTACCCGCTGGCCCAGGACTGGTTTACCGGCAGTCGGCCAACCGTGCCGGATGCGCCGCTTTTGGTCCGCTACCTCCTTACCGATTGGAATTGCAAACCGTCGGGTGATGTCTGGCACCGCTTGGTGCAGGCGGCGGAGCTGATCTTCACCTTTGCGTTCAAGCCGCACTACGCGTTCATGGGGAATCTGCCGACCTTCGGTTTTCTCTTCACACTGACGCTGCCGCTATTGCTGTTTGTGACCGGCGCGAGACGTCTGTGGGTCGGCGCCATTGTTTCACTGATGGCGCTGTTCTGCTGGGCGTCCACCTACCTGGTGGACCGCAACCTTCAGATCATCCTGCCGCTGTTGGCGGCCACAACGGCCGCCATTCTGGTTCGCGCCTGGGCGGTCGGGTGGTTCGCTCGTCTGGGAGTTGTCGCGCTGGTGGCGCTACAGATCGTCTGGGGAGGGGACCTGTGGTTCGCCGGCTCCGACCGCATGATGAACAGTATCTCGCTGATTCGCAGCAGCCTTGACGGGCGTGGCAAGAGTCGGTTTGCCGGAATGTCCGCCGACTACTTCGCTTTGGATCGTGCTTTGCCAAAGGACGCAGTCGTGTTGCTGCACCACTGGCACCCGCAGTTGGGAATAAATCGGCAAACCTATTTGGACTGGGCGGGCTTCCAGGGGGTGGTGGACTACCGCGTGTTCAAGAACGTGCGGGACTTCTACGATCGTCTGCGCGCCCTGGGCGTGACCCACGTCGTCTACCTTCCCGGCGAGCAAGCCGCGTCCTCCAAACAGGAAGACGTTATTCTCTTGAGCTTGGCGCTCGGCTACGGCCAGCCGCGCACTCGCCTTGGGATGTTCGAGATGTTTCCCCTGCCTGCTGACGCCCCGCCTGCACGCCCACCGCTCAAGGTGGTGACCATGGGTCTTGGGAGGTACGGCGACGGACTTTATGACGTAAGTGATCTGGGGACATGCCGCTTCCTGCCCGCCGCGTATCAACACTATCCTGCCCCCAGGCTGCGGCCCGGCGCGGCCGGATTCGGTCCTCTCCTCGGTTCGGCGGATGCGGTCTTGGTTGGCGCCGGCGTGACCATGGATCCGTCGACGAAGGCCATGCTTGCCAAAGACTTCCAGATGGCCGTGCCCTACCCGGGCCTGTCCGTTTACATTCGCAAGAAGTAGGTAGGCGAAGCCAGCCGGCTCTGGGTGCTACGACGGGCGCGGCGACGGCGGTTCCGCTCACTTCGCGACCTTCACCTGGTAGATCCTGAAGGACTCGTCTACCAAGATGGCGGGCTTGCCGCGGAAAACCAGCGTGCTGGTCAACCCCGGAGTGGGCCCCGGCGCAAGGTCGTAGTTGAGGACGATGAGCGCGGTCCCGTCCGCCGATCGCGCCAATCGCCGGGCGTGCTCCAAGACCTGCTCACGGCTGACCGAAGACCGGCGGCTGTGCCACACAATCGCCTCGGCCGTCTCGCCGGTCTCGGGATAGAAGAACGGCTGGTCCAGGGTCGAGGCCACCGCGCTAGTCGGAGCATCGGGATCCCCGACAACCGGCAGGCCAAGCAGGTGATGCTCGCGGATGAAGCTCGCCGCCTCCTCGGAGCCCGAGAAGATCTCCCGGCTGTCGGTGCGAAGCGCCGCAAACCCGGTGAGGCACTGGAGAACAAGGTTGGTCGCCAGCAATGCGTGAAGTACTCGATCGGGAAACCGCCCTCGGGTTTCGCGCGCGTGGAGCCACACACACGCCAGCAGGAGAATGAAGCAGTTCCCAAGGTGGCGCAGCCCCCCCGAATATATGAAGTGCTGGAACAGCATCATCGCCACGACCCCCAACCCATAGGTCACAACCGCCCGTGGCGAGCGGCGCAGAACCACGATCCACACGCCAAACCACAAGACGCCTAGCCAGGGGATCAGCCAGGGGCCAAAGCTCCACCCGCTCCCCAGCCAGTCTGCTTGGAGCCAGTTCCAACTGGTGAGCGTGTGAAAAGGAAACATGACCTGCCAGTAGCGGGCAGCGATGTCGCGCAACACCGTCCCTGTGATCGGCAAGGCCGGGCCAGGGCTGTACATGTCATCGGCCGGCGGAATTGTCGTGATCACCGTCAGCGCCAGGCTGAGCAAGTACAACCCGAAACCGATCATCCATCCGACGGGAAACACGACGCGGGCCCGGGCGTCGGAGTCGTCGGGGCGCCGGAAACTCGGACCGTGTGAGAAGAGAAAGACCCCGAGGGCCACCGCCATCAGCATCCCGTACATGCTGGTGGCGGCCAATAGCGACAACAGAATCGCGGACGGTACGTACCGGATGCGGCGGGGATGATAGAGCGCGCAAAACCAGAACGTCAGGAGTAATCCCAGGGCATAGGTGCGGGAGATGACGCCGTATTCGTAGACCAAGTAGTACGACCCGAGTAGAAGAACACGGAGAATGCGCGGCAGCGGCGCGTACCGGAGCCAGAGTCCCGCCGCCGTCACAACCAGCGCGACCGTCACAAAATGAAGTGTTACGAAGCTACTGCTGAGGCGCGAGACGAGATACAGAACGTAGTACCAGAGGAACGGATGTCCCTCGTAGCGGCGTTCTCCGGTTAGGAGATCCCAGAGCCCATGGGATGCGCGCCCCATTGACCAGCACTGCAGCTCATCGCGCCACATCTCGTGGTGCAAGTGACCGAACACCAGAACCAACGCGAAAAGCGCGGCGCCCATCAGCGTGAACGACCACCCGCTCTCATATCTTCCCGCACAAGCCCGGTATACCCACCCGAGCCAGGTTCTCCTGCGGCTGCCCGGTGTCGCGGTCGCCATCGTCGTCGCGGCGGTTGTGGTTGTGGATGTCAATGTACGGTTACCCGTCCGAGATGAAGAATGCTCTTGCGCTCTACCCGCAGGCGCACGAAGCGGCCCCGCGTCGCCGCAAACGACGCCGTCCAGTCGCTAAAATCCCCGCGACGATAGCCGACTTGCCGCCAGGCGAGCCCATCCTGGCTGACCTCGATCACCAGCGGCAATGCACGTTCGCGGCAACAGTCGCGCCGATTGGCGACGGTCACGTCGTGAAGAACCTGGACCCCGCCCAAATCAATCGTCAGCGACGGAGACATCTCGTCGCGGGTGTGAAACAACCCCACGGGTGCATTCGGGTCGCCCATGATTCCCTGAAGCGGGTAACCCTCTATCGTGCTGCTTGCCACCCATGGTTTGCCCTCCGCCAGGTCGGGCGGGAACATCGTCCGGCGGAAGGGAGGCACGGCGGCGATCAGCACACCGAGAACCAGCATCGATCCGAGGACGCCGCGCCCGATCGCGCGACGCCGACGGGCCAGCCAAAGCACGCCGCTGCGATCGTCCAGCTCCTTTTGCACGGCCTGGCGTAGCTCCACCCCCACCAGCGCTTCCGCGTTCCTCGAAGACGTGGCCCCGCCGGCTCTCACCGTGCGCAGCGCCTTGCGATACAGGCGATCAGCGCGCAGGGACGCGGCCGCGGGACCCTGCGGCGACAGCGCGATTCCCCGCCCCAGCTCAAAGAATCGCCGGGCCCTGCGAACCCGGGCGAATTCGCGCAGGGCCAGGCGAATGCTCGCACCGGACCTTCTGAAAAATAGCGGTTCGAATCGAAGGGGCACTCATGTCCCAGTTAGCAAGATCCGTACCGCTGTATACCAGGAGCCGGGTGGTCGATGCCAAGCCTTTTTCCACGTTTTCGGCTGCCCTCACTGTCGTAGCAACCGCCCGCCCGGACATCTCCGTCGCGGTCGCGTCTCGCTCACGTCGAGCCACTCGCGGGACCTCTGGCAAGCGGTGCTACCCATTCGTCCACGAGGTACATTCATAGAGCGCAAGGGATTGCGGCGCGAACAACGGCATGCTGACGCGGCCGACGGGCCGCAATAGCTTGCCGAGCGCAGTGGTAATCTGGGCCGGAGTGGTGACGTGGTGTTCTTCGATGCGACTGAAGCCGAGCATGCGAAAGCAGTTGGCCATGAAGCGGTTCACCATGGGGTAGCCCGCCACCAGGGTGCCGCCCGGGGCCAGGGCGTGTGCCAGACCACGGGCTGCCGCTTCGGCGTCCGCGACATGTTCCAGCACCGACACACACACCACCGCGTCGAACGCGCCGGCCGGCAGGGCGGTCGGATCCAAGAGGTCCGCCACCTGAAAGCTGGCGGCGCACCCGGGGCTGACCAGGGATTCGAGCCCAGTCGTCAGCACAAGATCGGTGCCAAGATACTCGGGAAAGCCCGCGGTCAGGCTGGGCACCAGGATGCCACTGCCGACGCCCACTTCGAGCACGCGCCGGCCCCCGCCCGGGACTAGGTGTAGGCCCATCTTCAGACGGTGGCGGTAGAGAAGGCCGATCACAGGCCGGTAGTAGTAGGGCAGGGGATCGAACTCATTGTTGGGCACCAGCGCGCCCGGAGGTGGAAACTGGAATTTCACAGTTCGGATGGCTCGTGTTGGGTGGTGGATCGAACCGGTGCTGCCAGAATGCTGTTCGACGTGATTCTCGGTCCGATGACGAGGGAGAAAGCCTCAGAAAAGTCGGGATAGCGGCTGTTGATCATGGCTTGGAACTCGTGTTGTTTCTCTGCCAGGTCTTCCGCCACCTGTTTGCCGCGAAGCTGGGCGAGCTTTTCCCGGATTTGTGTGCGGGCTGCTTCGCTGGTGGCCACGGCGTAGGCCTGCTCAAGATGGCGAACCGCCAGGTCCTGGCTTCCCTGCGTGGTCAGCATGCGGGCCACCAGGTTGGGGATGAAGTAGGGCACGCCCTCGAAGAGCGCGGCCTGGCGCAGAATCTCGACGCCCTGCTGGCGCCAGCCGGGGATGCGTGGATCATCTGGACTGGCGTCGTTGGGTAGCTCGTAGAGCAGATTGAATCCGAGCTGGAAAGGGATTTCCCAGTCGAAGGGAAAGGCTTGCCGGCCGCGCGCAAGCACCGTATTGGCGGCCAGCACCATGTCCGGGACAATACGCTGGCCATTGTAGATCAGCATGGCGGCCCCGGCCAGATAGAGCCGATGGAACTGCGGATCGAGGTCGATGGCCGCACCCAGGTACTGGGCTAGCCACTTGCTGGGCAAGCGCGCGTGCAGCTGAGTGCCAAAGTAGACGTTGGCCCGGGAATGGATCAAATCTGCCGCCAGCTCGCTGTGGCCAAGGCTGGCGAGCCGGAGAATTCTCGACGGCGGCAAGTAGAAGGTATCGGCCTCGGGCGGCCAAAGCTCATGCAAAGCATTGGCCCGCGACTGGCAGAGCAGGGCGACGCTCGCGAGCACCAGCAGCAGCACGCCGATGGTAAGCGCCAGACCAGGCCGTCGGCCGGTCGGGGTTGGGCGGGCGATCGCGCGTGACATTGAAGAAATTCAGCCTTCCGCGGGCGGAGGGGTCTTGTCGCCGGTTTCGCCAGCAACGTCGGCGCCCGTGATGCCCAGCTTGGACAGACGGTAGCGCAGCGATCGAAACGACACGCCCAGCAGGCGCGCCGCCTCGGTACGGTTGCCGCCTGTCCGCTCGAGCGCGCTGATGATTATGCTGCGCTCGAAGTCCTCCACCACGCGTTCCAGATCAAGCCCGCTCTCGGGCACCAATGGGGCACTGGTCAGGCTGGGGGCTGCGGCAGACAGGCCACCCAGGGTGGGGAAGGCGTCGATAGTCAGGCGGTCGCCGGAGGCTAGGATCACGGCGCGTTCGATGAGATTCTCCAACTCGCGCACGTTACCGGGGAAATGGTAGGCGATGAGCGCTTGCATGGCTTCGGGATCGACGCCTGCCACCTGGCGCCCGTGCTCGGCGGAGAATTTGCGCAGGAAGTGGTCGACCAGCAGCGGGATATCCTCGCGCCGCTCGCGCAAGGGAGGCAGGCGCAGCCGGATGACGTCCAGTCGATAGAAGAGATCTTGGCGGAACGTGCCCTTCTCTACCTCGGTTTCCAGGTCACGGTTGGTCGCGGCCACGATGCGCACGTCGACCTCGCGCTCCACCACGCCCCCCACCGGCTTGACCTTGCGTTCCTGCAGCACGCGCAGCAGCTTGACTTGCATGGCCACCGGAAGCTCGGCCACTTCGTCGAGCAGCAGGGTTCCCGTGTGGGCGGCCTCGAACAATCCCTGCTTGTCGGCGTGGGCGCCGGTGAAGGAGCCCCGCACATGCCCGAACAGCTCGGATTCGAGCAAGGTTTCCGGGATGGCGCCGCAGTTGACCGCCACGAAGGGCCGATCCGCGCGCTGGGAAAGCTCGTGCAAGGCACGCGCGGCCAGCTCCTTGCCGGTGCCCGACTCGCCAATCAGCAGCACGCTGGCGCGCCCGGGGCCGGTCTTGCGAAGCGTGTCGAACACCCGTTGCATGGGCGGCGATTTGCCCAGCAGTCGGTCAAGCCGGTAGCGCCCCTTGATTTCATCGCGCAGGGCCAGGTTCTCACGGGCCAAGGTGCGGCGCTCAAGCGCGCGATCGACCACCAAGCTGACCTCGTCGATCTTGAAAGGCTTGGTTAGGTAGTCGTAGGCGCCCGCCTTCATCGCCGCGATGGCGGTCTCGGTGGTGGCAAAGGCGGTGACCACGATGACCTGGGTGTCTGGGTGAAGCTTCTTGCTCTGTTCGAGAACCGCCATGCCGTCGACGTCGGGCATGCGCAAGTCGGTGATGACCACGTCGAACTCGCGTCCCTTCAAGGTCGCCAGCGCCTCGCTTCCCCCCGGTGCTGCCTCTACGCGATGCCCAGCCCGACGCAGATGGATGGCGAGAAACTCGCGCATGGAGCGCTCGTCGTCGACGATCAGGATGTCACCGGTGGGCTGGGCCATGGGCTTACTTCCGCTTGTGTGCAATCAGGATGAGAAACCCACCCAAGTTGCGCAGGCCGGGCCAATCGCAAACCGCGCGTTCGGCTCGCTCGAACAGCGCGGCCAGCGCAGGGATGCGGAAGACCTGTGACACAGCAGTGACCACCCGCACGCCGCGTACCCCGACAAATTCCACACCCTCGGGCAGGTAGCTGCGCGCGGTCGCAAGCGTGTCATAGCGGGTGTAGACATCGCGGTCGGTGGTTCCCTCGGCGATGGGTGCGGCCCCGCCAATCAGCTTGGCCAGGTAGCGCAGCGAAAGTGGGTTGTAGAATTCCAGCAAGAGATGGCCTCCGGGACGGACCACCCGAGCCAACTCGGCCAAAGCCTCGCGGATGGGTGGCACATGCGCCAGCACCTTCATGCTGTAGACCNNGCTGGGCCAGCCCCAGCATGCTGGAAGACAGATCGAGTCCAATCGCCGAGCGGGCCACGCGCGCGGTTTCGGCCAGCAAAAGACCTGTGCCACAGCCTGCCTCGAGAACGTCGAGGCCGGTGCCGTATCGGCGTACCAGTTCCAGCTCCAAGTCGTCGATGAG
>PMJE01000517.1 GCA_003157315.1 Myxococcales bacterium
GATGCCGATGACTCGACCGTGCGGAGCTGAGCGCTCGATGATCGCGCGCGCATGGCCGCCAACGCCGACGGTGGCGTCGCAGTACTGGCCCGAGTCTCTCGGACACAGGAAGCTCATGGCCTCTTCAAGGAGGACCGGAAGATGCGCAGCGTCAGAGGCGGCTCGGATCATGTGTCCGTTCACGCGTTTTGGAGCGCCGTGGCAGCTGGGGCGGTGCAATAACTAGTAGAGTCACCGGAATACTACGAAGCCGCCGTGAGTTGATGCATGGGCCCCGCAGACGCGTCCGATCATCTCGCCCGAGCCCACCATGTCAAGTTTTGCGGCCAAGATTTCCCCAATAATTGCGCGCAGATTGCTGATTGGAGCGGAGAGCGTCCGAGACGCCACTCGGCACCAGTTCTGAAGAATTGTTTTATTGTTTAAGTACGTTGGATCACAGCAAGTTGCCGGTGTAAACGCGCTAACCATGCTTGACTAAAGGACTCTTTTGAGCGATAACGCAGGTTGAACGGAAGGCACGAGCTAGGAGAAGGAGTGGTTGTCAATGGAAGCTAGGTTGTTCGAGCTGGACGCCAAGATGGAAGCGCTCCGCGCAAAGGTCGGAGCTTTTCCCGACAAGCTGAGGAGGGACTACGAGAGCAAGCTGGACGTCTCGTGGATCTTCCATGACAACGCCCTGGAAGGGGTCGTCCTGTCCTACTCAGAGCTGAAGGCCGCCATCGACCAGCGGATCATCAGCGATGTGTCTCTCATCCCGATGTACGAAGAGGTGAAGAACCACAAGCTGGCGGTTGACTTCATCCGCGAAACCGCGCGGTCGAGGAAATCCCCCAAGGTGGACTTGGAGTTCATCCGCAAGCTCTACGCCATGGTCACCCCAGACGCGATAGCCAAAGGATGTCCCTATCGCAAGGAAAACCCGCTCCACCGACTCTACTACCATGAGATCGTGCCACCCGAGAAGATCGGGTACAAGATGCGCAAGCTCGCGGAATGGTTGGAATCGGTTGAGTTCTCCCGCATGCACGCCATCGTGCAAAGCGTGAAGATCCAGTTCCGCCTTCTGCAGGCCTACCCCTGGACTCGCAACTCGGGCAAGGTGGCGCGTCTTCTCAGCAACTACATCCTCTTGCGCAGTGGCTACGTGCCGGCGGTGGTCCATTCCATCGATCGGCAGCGCTACTACGAAGTTCTGCGCCATGAGAACGATGGCCTCATCACTCTCATGCTCGAGTCGCTGGAGAACAGCATCGACACCACGGCCAGGTTCTTCGACGAACTTTCGGGCCTCCGCGTCCGCTGTGCGAGTTAGTCGCGTGGGGAGCCCGCCAGCTTGCTGGCGGCGCACCATCGCGGGAGGGCATGGGAACCCTTTCAGGGTTCCCTAGGGTTCGTCCTTTCTCTTTGCTGGGCTGGACGCTATAAGCCCGCTCACCCATGAAGAGCAGCAGAAGCAACGAAGATCTCAAACGGTTGGCGGGCATCGACGCTGCAAGGCTTGTCGTCGACGGGATGCTGTGCGGGATCGGCACAGGTTCGACGGCTCGTTTCTTCATAGAAGAGGTGGGACGAAGGATGCGGGAGGAGGGTATTCGGATCACCGGCGTGCCCACTTCCTTCCAATCGCGCCTCCTGTGCCAGCAGCAGGGCATTCCCCTTTGCGATGCGCAGGACTGCCGGCGGATTGACCTGGCGGTCGATGGCGCAGATGAGGTTGATCCGAATCTCAACGTCATGAAAGGGGGAGGGGCAGCCCACACCATAGAGAAGCTGGTGGCCACTATGGCGAGCCAGTTCGTGGTCGTCGTGGATGAGAGCAAGCTTGTCCCTCGCCTGGGGACCACTATCGACATCCCTGTTGAGGTCATCCTTCCGGCGCTTGGGTATGTGACCGAAGTGGTGACAGGTCTTGGCGGCCAGCCGCAGCTGCGGATGGGCACCAACAAGGACGGACCGGTGGTGACTGACAACGGCCATCTAGTCATCGACGCCAAGTTTGGCCGCGACGCCGACTTGCGTGAGGTCGACGCCTGCCTGCACCGCACGCCCGGTGTCCTTGACACAGGGTTGTTTTTCGACCTTGCCACCAAGGTTCTGGTTGGGGTTTCCGACAGCATGAGCGTCAGGTCCATGGAACGGAAGGCCTGAGCGCGCAGCGCCCAAGCGCTATCTTAGCGCGGTTCGACCGCCATCCGCGGCGAACCGCTCTCGCGCGCCAGGCATCTTATCAGTGAATGCCCAGCGATGAAGCCGGGCGGGAGGTGTCGCATGTTGGCTCAAGTTGTTCTCATGACCCTGGCACAGGCTGAAGTGCCGTCGGCGTTAGAAGCCTGGGAGGTTCCGGGCTTTGAGGTCTTGAACGATGCTCCGCAAGTCTTTCTGGTTTCTCGTTCCCAGAAACGTGACTGCCCCAAGCTCGGCTCAGTGTGCGTGTCCCCGGGTGGCAGTGCGACTGTTGTTGGCGTGGAGGTTTCGGATGAGCGGCCGGCTGTGACAGTCCTGGCGCGGGGAACCCAGGTCGCGGCCAAGGGTGGCCTGGGCATCGCGGTGCCCGATCAGCCCTGGCAGGTGGAGATGGTGGCCCGGTTCAAAGCTCGCTCTGAGTCGGGGCCGATAATCGTAGCTGTGTTCGATCCCGAAGATGCCGAGAGCATCGCGAACAAGGAGCCAAAGACGATGTGGAACGTGAGCATGAATCCAGGCCGCGATCTAGGCATGCGCTTCTTGCTTTCGCCGGTAGACGGATTCGAGCCATCACACACCTATCTTATGCAGGTGGTTCAGCTACAGGGAGCGCGCGAGCGGGTCTTGGCCGAGGGGACGGTTCACCTGGAATGACCGGACCTAGTGCTGGGGGGTGGCGGCTATCGCAATAGCCTGCTAGTAGCTTGAGGCATGGCCAACTGGTTTCGCTCTCTCAGCTTGTTGGGCACACTCACCATTTCTCTTGGATGCACACTGACATCTGGGACAGGGGGACCGCCAACATGCAACGATGGCGGTGTGCTCGTGACTGCGGCATACGACCCGCGCCGGGGGCCGGATTCGGCGCGGGTGGCCATGGTGGAATTTGGCGACTTTGAATGTCCGTATTGCGGCGCCGCCGAGCCCACGGTTAGACAGGTTCTAGCCACCTACCCCAACGATGTTGCGCTGGTTTTCGTGAATTTCCCGATCAGTTTAATTCATCCATACGCGATGGGTGCGGCCGAGGCTTTTCTGGCCGCCGGCCGCCAAGACAAGGCGTGGGAGATGCACGACCTGATGTACGCGCACCAAGATGCTCTGTCCGACGCTGATCTCGACGGCTACGCCCAGAGTATCGGCCTCGACCTTGTCCAGTTCGACGCCGACCGGTCAAGCCCCGATATTGCCAACGAGGTCACGCAGGACAAGAACCTGGGATACTCGCTGGGCGTGGATTCCACGCCGTCTTTCTACATCGACGGGTGCTGGATCCTGGGGGACCAGCCCTTCTCATCGTTCCAGCAAGTGATCGACCCTCTTCTCTAGTTTCCGCGTGGGGAGCCCGCCGGCCTTCGGTACGGGCAAGCTCACCCTACCCACCCCGCGCGCTTCGTGCGCGCCGAAGGGCGAAGCGAACCCTCTCAGGGTTCCCATCTCAAAGTGACCATGTGCCGGCGCCCACGTCGAGACTCCAGGTGGAGAGGTAGGTCGGCAGCAAAGTCTTGTCGGTTCCGTCAAGCATCAATGGCTGGAAGACGAACGTCGTCAGGGAGTTGTCCGAGCCGGCGCCGCTGGTGGCTCCGCAGTTGTCCCAGTGATCGCCCCAGTACAGATAGACCGTCCCCTTGCTTCCCACGACAGGCTGAACCCAAGTGGTCTGCGACAACCAGGTCCTTTGCAGGGAGATGTCGTTGCTGGTGTCGGTAACTGGGGCAAGAAATCCCTGGTAGGTCCACGGCCCGGTCATGGCCGGTGCGGTGGAGTAGAAGTTGTTGTTGCATCGCCATCCGGTCTTGTACGAGGCGATCCAGTAGTAGGTGCTGCCCGCCTTGAACACGGTGGGTGCTTCTCCGCCGCCAGAGGGCCCGTTCACAGTTGAGTACTGCTTGCCCGAGACCCAGGTATGGCAGTCGTCAGCCAGCGGATAGACCCAGCCACTCTCGGTAATGAAATAGGCCCCTGTCTCGTCGGCGTATGCACTCATGTCACTGTGCGAGGCACTCTGTCCGCTCGCGTTCTTGAGGATCCCCTTGTAGCTGTATTGGCCGTTGACGGTAAGCGAGGTTGCGTAGACGACCTCCCGGTCTTGCTCAAAGGTCACATCGTCTGACGCACGGGCGGTGAGAATGAATTCTCCGGTCTTGGGACACTTGATGATATGCGGCCTGTCGCAATTGCGGTTCGGACCGAGCTCGCCGCTCGCCTGCTGGGGAAACACGATCCCCTCATTCTTCCAGGTTGCCAGATCCTTGGACGAATACATCGATACGCCATTGAAGTCGTTGGGCGTGGGGCCCGGGGGAAAATACAGGCCGTGCATATAGAAGGTGTCGCACACCTGGATGATGCCGCCGCCGTGGGTATTGACCAGGTTGCCGTCGGTATCCTTGAAAGCGATGCCCGTGGCAAGCGGGCCATTGAATACCCCAACCGGACCTGATCCCGCAGAAGCACCGCAGGTACTGGTTGCGCTGGAGCCGCCAGTCGCGCTGGACCCACCGTGGCCGCCAGATCCTCCCGTAGCGATCGCGCCTCCCGTTACCACAATCCCGCCGGAGCTGGAGGTTCCGCCCGAACTGCTAGTTCCGCCGGAAACCGCCGTCGTGCTCTTGCCTCCGGTCCCGCCAGAGCCAGAAGTACCCCCGGACCTGATGGTTCCGCCTGATCCACCAGGCCCGCTGCCACCTGCCGAAGTTACGCCGCCGAGTCCGCTGCTGCTGCCACCCAGCCCGGTTGTGCTGCCGCCTGCCCCAGTCGTGCCGCCTGCCGAAGTTGCGCCGCCGAGTCTGCTGGTAGTGCCGCCCGTTCCAGTCGTGCCGCCTGCCAAAGTTGCGCCGCCGAGTTGGCTGCCACCTGCTCCAGTCGCGCCACCCAGCCCACCTCCGCCTCCAATCCCTGCGGCACCGCCGCTCGCTGATCCACCTGCTGGCTGAGTTCCTCCTGATCCGCTCGCACTCTGTGCGGAACCGCCTGTGCCACCACCTGCAGGGTTGGTTCCTCCGGCGCCAGTCGAAGGGGCGCTCGAACCAGATGAGCAACCCAGAACCAGCGCGGTAAGCACCATCGCCAGACATTCGGATCGCTTCATCAAAGTCCTTCTCCCCGGTTGGGGTCGATCGCAGCGGCGAACCAAGGTATTTTGGGATTCGGCGCGCGCAAATGCAACCGCCGCAGGGAAAACCTAGTACCGCGCTAGGACGGTTTCCCCGGCGCGCGTGCGATCGCCTGGCCGGCAGAGCACTTGCAGCCCGGGGATCCGTCGCAGAAAGACGTCGCACTGTGATCCCATACGGATCATGCCGACGCGCTGGCCGCGCTCGACCGCGGTGCCGGGACTTACGTAGCAGTCGACCTGGCGCACGTAGCGATCCGCGATCTGGACCATAGCAACTGACAGGTCACCCTCGATGACAATGGTGTTGCGAGCATTCTCGGCGACCGAAGCGCGCACCTCGTCGTCGCTGGGCAGGCCCCACATGAGGTGCATGAGAGCGCGCGCCATCGACCGATTCTCTGGACGAGCCGGGCGTGCGTTCACATGCGTGATCTTGCCAGCGATGGGCGCTCGGTTTACGTGAACCGACCAAGGGAACATGTAGATTCCAATCAGCACGCCAGGCTGGTCGCCCGGACCCACGAACGGCGCGTCGGTGACCGGGATCTCGGCGCCGTGCTTGACCACCACCGGCATGGTGTGGGGCGCGACCTCGCACACGTACAGCACGCGGCCGTCAGCAGGAGCGACGATGACCGGACCGGCCGGAGCATGGCGCTCCGGATCGCGGAAGAAGGCGTGAAAGCGCCAGTAGAGGAATGAAAACGGGTCCATCGGGCGTTAGCCGCGTGCCACCCGCGCCACCGCGCCGATGAGGGCCCGCTTGGCGGCCTGCCCGGTCGCCGGTCCCAACAGCCAAAAAGGGCCACGCATGGCCCACAGCCAGATGAAGAACAAGAACATCGCCAGGTAGGTCGCGTAGTCGATGGTCAAGTCCAGCAGGGCGCGACCGGGTTGCCGGTCCAACTTGTCGAGAAACAGGCGCGAGCCGGTCACGTGATCTCCGCCGCAGCAAAGCAATGCACCATCGCGTGGTCATCCTGCTCCAGCCGCTGCTCGACCGCGTGGTCGTGCACAAGCCGGCTGGCGTGCTCGGGAAAAAATGGGCGATGATAGAAGACGCCCCGCGAGCAGAGGCGAGCCCGCGGCCGCGCGGTGCGCACGACCTGTTCAATGGTCTCACCGAATGCCTCGTGCGGCAGATAGGCTGAGATATCGGAAAGCGAATAGCCGTCGAAGTATTGCGGCGGTGCCGCACGCAGAACGCTGGCCATATCTCCGTTGACCACGTTCAGGCGCACAGTCTGCAATGCGCGCTTGATGCGGGCAAAGGCGTCTGCGCGCAGGTACTCGGGCATCACGCGCTCGTCGCCGTAGCGCCCGAAAAACACCAGCCACAGCAGGTGGTTGTCACGGGCCAGGTGATGGTCGAGATAGCGCTCGACGGTTCCAAAGATCCGCTCGTGCAGCTTGAGTTCCGGCGGCAGAAAACGCCAGAAACCAGGCTCGTGCGAAAAGAAGTTGAAGAAGCTACGGCGACAGATGGTCTTGGCCACCAGGCGCCAGAATGGACTGTGCCATCCAGGCAGAAGGCGACGCTGTTCCGCCAGATTGGTGCAGGCGAAAAGCCGACGCACCCACCGGGGACGCAGCAAGCGAGCTGCGGTCGACACGTAGCACCTGAAAAAGCGTTCCAGGCTGCCCTGATAAAGCGCGCCGCGCTTGATCAGAAATGGCTTGGCGTCGAAGTAGGCGCGGGCGTCGTCGGAAAGCGCGGGTCGCAGCGAATCGTAGACGTCGAGCCGTCGTAAAGAGGCCCGCACCCCCATGAAGGACAAAAACTCAGCGTGGTCAAGCGCCCGCAATCCGGCGACCTTGAGCTCGAAAAGGTGAGTCTGCGAGGGATTCACGTCGACCGCCCAGACTTCCTCAGCCCCATCCTGCAGAAGGTTCAGCACCCGGCCCCCGCTGGCGCAAATCGAGACCAGGCGCTTCGCCTCGTGGGGAATCAGCACTTGGACCTCACTGCCCGAGTCCTCGTTGCACGAAGAGTAGCTGATGCGCTCGCGATAGCGCTGCCACGAGATGCCCCGTCCGGTCTTCTCGCTTGGTCGAGGTGAGACAGCGCGGGAACCTACGAGGCGCAGGGTGGAGGGCAGCTCAGCGTGCCCGGGGTGGGCCGCGGGCGTTGCTCGTGCGTTGGCAGACGTGGCGTCGACGATCAGGGAGCCTGGGTCAGACACGCGGCCAGACTAGCGCAACCGCGCGTCGTATCCCAGACGAATGCGAAACCACGACGCGATGCGACGGTATTCGACTGCGCTATCTGTATTTCACCAGAACCGCATTGTAGCCACCGGAATAGGCACCGATGGCTGTCATGGAATTGCCAAAATCCACCGGGTTGGTGCCATTGATGTAGCCGGCAGCGTAGGTGTTGGCAGCGCCGTCCGCGGCCACGGCCGAGAATCCGGAGATGCTGGACCCGGTTGCAGCGGTCTGCGCCAGCTGACATATCCCGGCGGAATCGTACTTCGTCAGAAGGATCTCGTTCCCATTGGAAGTGGCCGTGGCGCCGACAGAGTTGCCGAAGTCGTACGAACCTGGACCGGCAAGCAGTCCCGCTGCATAGATGTGACCGGCCGAATCCAAGGCCAGCGATGAGAGGCGCGACAACCCAGTGGCACTGGCCAAGGATTGCCCCCATTGCGCAGCCCCGCTGGGATCGTATTTGAGCAGAAGGACGCTGGAGCCAGCGGCATAGGCCCCGGCGACCTTGACGCCGCCGCCGAAATCGTTTGCGGTGTTGCCAAAGATCGAGCCGGCCACCAAGACACCGCTTGCGTTGTCGACCGCGACCGCGGCGTAGTCTGAGTTGTTGCCGCCGCTTCCAGCTGTCCGCGCCCATTGCGCCAGACCTGCCGCATTGTACTGGACCAGCAACGCATTCAAGCTTCCGGTCCCGGTGGCGGTCACCCCGTTGCCAAAGCCAAAAGCAAGGGTCCCGGTCAAGCGGCCGGCTAGGTAGACATTGCCTGCTCCCCTCACCGCCACTCCAGCAAAGGACGACTCGCCGCTGCCGCTGCGCATGCTGCGGGCCCACTGCGTGGTTCCCGCAGGGTTGTACTTCACCAGCAAAGCGTTCTTCCCGCTGGCGATAATCCCGGTGACTGTGGTTCCGTAACCGAGATCGTATGGCGAGCTGTCGGAGATGGCGCCGGCGGCGTACAGGTTTCCCGAAGGGTCGAGGGCGACCGCGGCGTACGACGTTGCGCCCATCCCATCGGTTACGGTGCGCATCCACTGCGTGGTTCCACTGGCATCGTATTTCACTAGCACTAGGTTGCTGCCAAAGGCATAGGCTCCCGCTGCCACGACCCCATTGCCGAAGTCGTAGGAGCCGTTCCCACTGATCGTGCCCACGGCAAAGAGATTGCCCGACCCATCCACGGCCAGGCCTGTGAAGGCAGAAACTCCTGACCCGGTGGCGACCGTGCGTGCCCACTGCGCGGTCCCGTTAGCGTCGTACTTCACCAGCACGGCGTTGTTGGCGGTGGATGGCCCGACTGCGCTCACGGAGTTGCCGAAAGTATACAAGTCGGTACCACTGATTGTGCCTGCCACGTAGACGTTGCCGGCGCTATCCATAGCCATTGAGGCGAAGGTCGACCATGAACTACCACTGGTGGGGGTCCTGACCCATTGGGCGGACATGGCCACCGTAACAACGCAGGTGGCACTCCTATTGCCATCCTGGGTCGACACTGTGATCGTGGTGCTACCTGAGGCGACGGCGGTCACGACAGCCGCGGCGCCGGTGGCCGAGACGGTGGCCACCGCTGCCTTGCTACTCGACCAGGTCAGGCTCTGGTTGGTTGCATTTGCCGGCACAACCGTGGTAGTGAGCGAGACCGTCTGGCCAAGGCCAATCGTCGCAGTGGAAATGCTCAAGCTCACGCCGGTGACTGAGACCACGACCGTCACGGCGCAGGTCGCTGTCTTGCCACCGTCGACGGTTGTGACCGTGATGATTGCCGTACCCGCAGCCACCGCGCTCACCAGACCAGAGCTGGAAACCGTCGCCACGCTGGCATTGCTGGCGGACCAGGTTACGGCCCGATTTGTGGCATTGACCGGCAAGATGCTGGCGGTCAGGCGGTCGGTATTGCCCGTCGAAATCTGGTCCGTGGTCTTGTCGAGAGCCACGCTGGTCACCGCAACCGGCGCNNGAGGTGTGACTGGCGATCTGCGAGTTTGTGCTCGCGGGGGTGCCGGTGCTGGTGAAGGTGGCGGTGGCGGTCTGCGAGCCCGTGGCCGATGGCGTGTTGGTGCTGGTGAGAATGGAGGTGGAAGTGGCGGTTTCGCTGGCAGTGAGGCTCCACGAGCCCACCTGAGAAGATGTGCCGGTCGCGGTAGCGCCGGAGAAGACAGTGGCAGTCTGGCTGCCTGTACCAGTCCATGAGTCTGTGCCTGAAACTGTGGTGATGTCAGTCGGCGTTCCCGCGCCGGTCTCGGTCTGACTCCCCGTGCTCGTTTGGCTCTCTGTCGTGGTCGGCAAGCCGGTGCTGAGAGAAGTGGCCGCGTCTGTGCCAATCGAGGCGTCAGCCGGGGCGTCTGCGGCGATATCCGGTTGCAAGCCGACTGCGGCATCTGGGTTGGCGTCTGTGCCTGGGAGCACAACGACATCGACCGCGACGTCTGTTTCGGTTTCGGCGTACAAATCGGTGGCCGCGTCTGTCCTCGGGGTCGGCGCGTTGTCGATCTCAGTCTCAGCTGTAGCGTCGAGCATAGTCACTGATGGAGCGTCTGCCTTGGTTTCCGTGCCGGCGTCCAGCTTAGTAGTCGAAGGCGGGTTCGCGTCGCTGCGGAACTCGCCCGATGGGCCCAGTTGCGAGAGCGGTCGACACATTGGGCAGGCCAATAGCAGCAGAGCCAGGAGCCCTCTCGTCGAGCAACCGTTACCCCGGTGGGCCATGTAGTCGAACACATCGGCACTTGCAGACCGCAAGAGAAGGCCCAGTGCTCAGACGCGCGCGCGCAAGTCTTCTGCGCATAGATTCGCCTTCAGCCAGCGCGCTGGCCGCAGACGAGAACAAGAGAATGAGGTGCGCTATGGGCGCGTGTAGGTAAGAAGATAAGGACCAAAGCCATTGGGCCCCAACTGACCACCGCCGAGCGTGAGAAGATTGAGGCCGGCGCCGGGCGGAATCGTCGCCTGGAGGGAGGTCAGCGACCCACAGGGATCGGTGTCGTCTGCGCACGAAACCAGGTCGGTCCGCGGAACCTGCAACGACAACGCGGTATCGAAGTTGGTTCCGGTGCAGGTTGAGGCAGCGAGGGTGCCTCCCAGGTAGTCAGGGCAAGTAATCCACCAGTAGGAGCTGCTGGGCCCTGGGTACTCACAGGCTATGTCCGGGGGCGAGTCGCCATCCACAGTGGCCCCGCTGACCGAGCCCGTTCCTGCTGCCAGTGGGCTCGCAGGTCCGGTTCCCACCGGTGCGTGCTGGAAGTGCACAGTCACATCACCCGATTCGCCATTGGCGCCGCTCAGATAGAGATAGTAGCGATAGTTGGGCAGGAGCGCGGTAGCCTGCGACTGGCTTGTGCTGCACGCATCATCACTGCAGGCAGTAAGCCCGGCAGTAGGATTAGTAATTGTGGATCCGGGAGGACAGGTCTTGCTGATGTGGAGGATCGTGTTCCAATTTGCGCCAAAGGTATCGGCATAGACCAGTTCGTGATCCAATAGGCTGAATTGCAACACCAGGTCGGGCCCGCCCTGGGCACAGGGAAGATCGAACTTATGGCTCTGCCCCCTCGTGGTCAGAGCCAGGTCGACATGAGATTTGTCCATGGGTATCACGATGGCGTTGACACAGCTATTGGGCGGAGGCACATCGGGAGCGGCATCCAACTGCGCCA
>PMJE01000199.1 GCA_003157315.1 Myxococcales bacterium
TATGGGGCAGGCGCAGTCTATTCGGCCAGGGACTGTCCCTCTCCTACGATGCGCTCCGGGTGGGCAGCAGAGTCCGCGTCGGACTGGACCTCTCTTGGCTTGCAACTATGGTCTCGACGCCGTCTGGCTCGGCACTGTCCCAGAAGACGAGTACGCAGGTCTTCGACCTCGGCTTGACTGTGCGCTATGAGGTGTTTCGTTGGCTTTCGCCCTATGCCAGGGTCGCGGGAGGGATGGGATGGACGGCACTTAGCATTGGCTCATCTGATCTCGATCTGCGTGACCGCGCGTTCCTCTACCAAGGCTCCGCGGGTGCCGGCTTGCTTTTCCGCACGGCGGGCCTGCGCTTTGACCGCGCAAAACCATGGCCGCAAGTGGCCTTCATCGGTCGTGTCGAGGGTGGCTACACCATGGGCAACGCCACCGACTTTTCTCTCAAGCTGCACTCCGATGGATCCAACCAGGCTCCAATCCCGGTCGCGCCCGTGTCGGTCGGAGAGGTCGCACGGCGCTTCCCCTATTTGCGCATCACCGTGGGCATCGGCTTTTAGCTGAACTACCCGAAGCGCTCCTGCATCCAGCCAAGTATCGTCGCAAATAGCCGCTCGCGGTCTTCGAGCAAGGTATAGGTGTGGTCAGCGTCGGGGAAGTGTTCGACGGTCAGGCGGTCGCCGAATGGGACGTCGGGAAAACTGTCGCGGATTTGTTCGCGGTAGTTGAAGTAGAGATACCAATTGCCACTGTAGATGAACAACAGCGCCACATTGCGGTCCATGAGTTGGCGCAGCTCGGCGGCAATGCGCTCCTTGGGGGGAAAGTCCTGCGACAGGATCTCGTTGTCCTCCGAGGGCGCCACGGTTGGTTGCGGGGCTACCAGGCTCGACACCTGGCGCTCGACGAAGCGTAGCGCCGCGCTCGGGCTGGCCAGGCGTGGTCCATAGCGCCGCAAGATGAACTGGGCAGTGGAATAGGCATAGCCGTCGAGCATAATCACCCCCGCCACGCGCGGGTCAGCAACCGCTGCGTAGTGGGCGTTGATCGCGCCTGAACACAGGCCACCCACCACGAAGCTGCGGGCGCCGCGCCGCTGCGCCAGGAAATCCATGGCGTCCTTCAGGTCAGCCACCACCCGCCGGTGCAGATCCGGCTCGCCCGGCCGAGGTGCGCTGTCGCCCAAACCGGAAAGATCCATGCGCAACGTGTGAAAGCCGAGGGCCGCCAGCCGTCGCGCCAGATCCACCGACATGCGAAAGGGCCCCACCCGGTGCACCAGGCCGGCATTGAGCAGGATCACAAACGGCCGCTCGCTGGCCGGCTCGGGCTCGGTCAAGATGCCGAAAAGGCCGCCGCCTTCGCCGAAGGTGTACGCGCGTTCCTTCACGACCTGCCCTCCAACAGCGCAGCCAGGATCGCGTCCTGCACATCGCCCGCGGTGAGCGAGCGACCAACCGCGTCCCGATCCTCCCAGTCGACCGAAGTCGTCGCCTGCCGTAGCGTCGCCGAAATTCCACGCTGCTGCAACTCTCGCACAAGCGATTCCGTTTCAAAGAGGTCGCCGCCTTTGACTATGGTCACTCGCTCACTCGGCCATCGGTCGAGGGCCTGCAGGTTGCAAGCTGCGATCCCCGCGCGCAGCGCAGGCGCAAAGGGAAATCCCAGCAGCCCAGGCCCGGACTGCTCTTGCCGAGGATGCTGAAAGCAGTGGCTGTCGACCAGCATTGCCTTGTGCATCTCTTCCATGCGCTGAAGGTACTGGCGGCCGTCGACAATCGGGTCCCATAGCACGAGGTGCTGCACGGTCGGCAGACTCTTTGCAGTGGCGGCCAGGGTGGCGCCGAAGCGCACGCCCAGTACGGCTAGGCTGTCTATTCCGGCCAGCGCGCGCAGCTCTCCCGCGGCGGCGCCTACGTCGGCCTGCCAGTGCGCAACCTGCGCCTCTTCACTGTCGCCCGCCGAATCCCCGACGGCAAAGTAATCGAAGCGCAGCACATCGAAGCCCGCGCGGGCCAGTTGCACGGCCAAGAAGCGCAGTGCCCGATGGGAGCGGATGTGCTCGTGTGCGATGGGCGGGCAAATCAGCACGCCACGGCCTCGCGAACCCTCGCCATTTGCCGGATGATAGAGCCCGGAGCGGGGAGGCTCGCCAAACTGGGTGCTTTCCACGTCAGGCACTCCCCGGCGGAGCGGCCGCATTCGGCCTGGGCGGCACTGGCAATTTGCTGCCTTCGCTGTGTGCGACTAGCATTTCCGCGATTTGATTGAGCGAATTAAGAAACATGCTCCGCGCCTCGAGCAGAACCCCGGTGCGGGCCTGAATGCGCGCGATGGCCTGCAATGCCAGCAAGGAATGGCCACCGACATCGAAGAAGTTGTCGTTTGCCCCGATGCTTTCGACCTTGCTCCCGGTCAAGTCAGCCCACAAGTCGGCGAGAAAGCGCTCAGTCGGTGTGCGCGGGGCCACGCGCTCGCCGCTAGCCCCGCCAGCGTCGGCCGGCAGGACCAATGCCTTGCGGTCGATCTTTCCACTGGGCGTGAGCGGCATTTGCTCCACCGCAATGAATTGCTGCGGGATCATGTAGTCAGGCAGCTTGCTGCGCAGGCGTTTGCGCAGATCAGCGGCGGAAACTTCCGCACCAGGCGCGGGCAGGTAGAACGCCGCCAGGCGCTGGTCGCCGGGCTTGGGCTCGAACACGCGCAGCACCGCCTGGCGCACCGCCGGGTGTTCCGCTAGTACCGCCTCGATTTCCCCCAGCTCGAGGCGCAGTCCTCGGATCTTGACTTGATGATCGGTTCGCCCCAGGCACTCGATGTTGCCGTCGGCCCGGTAGCGAGCCAGATCTCCGGTGCGATACATGCGTGCGCCCGGTTGCGAACGGAACGGATCGGGAATGAATTTTTCCGCGGTGAGCTCCGGTCGCCGCAGATAGCCCCGGGCCACCCCGTCTCCCCCGAGGTACAGCTCGCCGACCACACCGATGGGGACCGGATGGCCATTTCCGTCGAGGATGTAGCACTGCGTGTTGGCCACCGGGCGGCC
>PMJE01000263.1 GCA_003157315.1 Myxococcales bacterium
GCCTGACCGTGGCAACCAGCGACGCGTCGCTGCGCGGGGTGAAATCCGGCACGGGTGGCTCTGGAAAAGTCGCCGACATCGGCAGCTTGCGCGGCTCGGGCACCATCGCAGGCGGCAGCACCGGTGCGGGCGCGACCGAGAAACGGGTTTCAGGTGTGGTCAAGAGCGAGGCGCCGGCCGTGGATGGCGAGCTGGATCCGGCCCTGGTTTCCAAGGAGGTCAGGGCGCGCATCGGCGCGGTCAAGGCGTGCTACGAGCGGGCGCTCAAGCGAAATCCCAACCTGAGCGGTAAGATTAAGGTGCGCTGGACCATCACAGCAGCTGGGACGGTGTCAGGTGTGGACATTGCGGACGACAGCATGGGTGATTCCGAGGTATCGAGCTGCATCAAACAGCTCGTGGCGCGCTGGCGCTTCCCAGCACCAGCCGGCGGGTCGGTCGAGGTGGAGTTCCCATTCGTCTTCACCGCGTCTCAGTGAGGAGCTGTGGTTGACTCAGCGCCAGAAACATATATATTTTCTCACCCTAGAAGCTTGTGGTTTATCGCGTCAGGCGGGCATGGAACAATATCAAATTGCGAGGTCTCGAATGTCTAGGCGGGCAAGACTTATTTGGCTGTCACTGCTGATCGGGCCAGTCGCTTTCGCGCAACCGGGATCGCCGGGCGCGCAGAGGCCAGCGCCGGGGAACCCTCCACCTGCCGCGGTTGATACTTCGGTTCCCCAGCGCTCGTCGTTGAGCGGCCAGGACATGATCAGGCAGGGCCGGGAGTATCGGGCCAACATGGACAAGGTGATCATCGAGCTGCAAGGCATGGTCGAGCAGGCGCGAAAGCAGAAGGACATCATTCGTCTCAACTGTGTGATGGACAAGCTGGCGCAGGTGAAGGTCAGCATGAACATTGGCGACGAGGCGATGCAGAAACTGCAGGAGTCGGCCAGCCGCAACGACGACGGGGCGGCCTTGCACGAATACACTCGAATGACCATTGTCAACCAGAAGGTCCAGGTCCTGCAAAACGAGGGTCAGACTTGCGTCGGCGCGGAGCTGAACTACATCGGGGCAACCCGGGTGGAGGTCGAGGCTCCTGACTTGCCCGAGGGGGTCACGGATCCCAGCCTAGAACCTCCGCCCATTGAGCGTCCACCCGCTGCCAGCAACTATCTGTAGGCCGGCCGCCCCGCAGCTACACCGCGTCGGATCAATACGCCCCTAACCGTGCCCAACCAACCAAACCACCCATGAGGCTCCGGCTATCAGCTCTGGTCGTTTTCTTTGTCTGCGGGGCGACCTCTGTCGCTTGGGCTCAAGTCATGACCAGCACCAGCGGGCCAACCCTGGAAACGATGTCCTATGGGCTGCAGGGGATAAGCCCGCACAATGGACCCATCGGGGCCAAGCTGGGTGAAGGTGCTCTTCTGCATCTGGCCTTGGGTGCCGACATTGGCTACGACAGCAATGTTTTCTACCAGCAGACTCCAACCGGGGCCGCGGTTGCGCATGTCACGCCTGCTGTCGATCTCAGCAATGGCGAGCGGGACGGAAGCGTGCCCGACGGTGTGTTCTATGATCTCGGCGCCAGCTTGACCTACCGCGAGTACCTTTCGGGTGGCAAAGATGTTCGCGATATGCGCGCATTCAACCCAAATGTGGGCGGCCTGCTGAGGTTTTCGTCCAGGCAGACGCTCAGCTTGTCGCTTTCCGACAACTTTGCCCGAACCGAAGATCCGCCCTATTCGCAAGGCGCGGCCGTCATTACCCACGATCGCAACATCGGCTCGATCGAGTTCAAGGTCGCCCCGGGCGGGGGGCGAATCCAGCTTCTGCTGCGGTACAACAACGTCCTCGACCTGTACGAAACCACCGGGTACCAATACGCCGACAACATGGGCAACGAGGGCGTGCTCGATCTGTCGTGGCGCTGGTTGCCCAAGACTGCGTTCTTCCTGCAGGTTGCCCAGGGGGTTGTGACCTATCTGAAACCGGACAGCATCCATCCTGAGGTTGCTTCTTATCCGTTGAGGGTCACCGCCGGTCTGCGCGGGCTTCTGACCGAGAAGCTGGGCCTCAACCTGGCAGCCGGCTACGCCAACGGCTTCTACGCTTCAGGGGCGACCCCATCGGGCTTCGGCGACGTCGTGCTGGTGGGCGAACTGACTTACAACATGTCCCTGACCTCGAAAGCAGGGCTTGGCTATCGGCACGACTTCCAGAACTCTCCCTTCATAGGCAATTTCTACAATCTGGACGCGGTGTATGCGGCGTTCCGAGAGTACATCGGCGGTCGGGTGGCCACGGCTGCCTACGCTCGCTTCGAGAACCGTGCATACCAGGTGACGCCGTCTCGAACCGACAAGGTCGTGATCGCGGGCCTAACCGCTGACTACGTTATCCAACGTGTTTTCTATATCGGCGTTGGCTATACGCTGACCCTGGCCCGCACCGATAACATCGCTGCGTACGGCGTGGACTATACCAAGCATCTAATTGTCGCACGCCTGGGCGTCGTCTACTAGCCAGGTGGCGGTTCAACCCACCGGGAAACGGCTGGGCGAGACAATGACCTACTGGGCGCACGCAACCGCAATCGTGGATCAGCCGGCGCAGATCGGCGAGGGGACCAAGATCTGGCACTTCTGCCATGTGATGGCCGGGGCTCGTATCGGAGCCCGGTGCGTGCTGGGACAGAACGTGTTCGTAGCGGCGCGCGCGGTGTTGGGCAACGGCTGCAAGATCCAGAACAACGTCTCGCTGTATGACGACGTGATCTTGGAAGACGACGTCTTTGTCGCGCCCTCCGCGGTGTTCACCAATGTGATCAACCCCCGCTCGTTCATTGAGCGCAAGCACGAGTACCGGACCACCCGGGTTGGACGCGGCGCCTCGGTGGGTGCGAACGCCACCGTGGTGTGCGGCCACGACATCGGCGAATATGCCTTTGTCGGCGCGGGCGCAGTCGTAACCAAGGAGGTTGCCGCCTTTGCGCTGGTCACCGGGGTGCCAGCACGCCAGGTGGGCTGGATGTGCCGCTGCGGGGTGCGCCTTTCCGACGGAAGCGACCAGGTTCGCGAGTGCAGGGCATGCGGCCAGCGCTATCGCGAGACGGCCGCGGCCGGGCGAAAATCCCTGCAGCCCGAGGCCAAGGCCAGCCCACGATGAAAGTACCCCTGCTTGACGTAAGGGCGCAGAACGCCCCGTTGCGCGGCGCCTTGCAGGAGGCCGTGACCCGCGTGATGGACAGTGGGGGCTTCATTCTGGGGCCCGAAGTGGAGGCATTCGAAAAGGAGCTGGCCACGGCGCTGGGCGTGGGGCGGGCCATTGGCGTGTCGTCGGGAACGGATGCCCTGCTGGTGGCGTTGATGGCGCTTGGTGTGGGCCAGGGCGATGAAGTGGTGACCACGCCGCTCTCTTTCTTCGCCACGGTTGGCTGCATTGCACGTCTGGGCGCGCGTCCGGTGTTCGCTGACGTCGAGCCTGAGAGCTTCAACCTGGATCCGGCGGCCGCGGCAGCAGCCTGCGGGGCCAAGACCCGCGCGGTGATTCCCGTGCACCTGTTTGGCCGGCCCGCGGCCCTGCCCAAGGTCAACCTGCCTGTGGTCGAGGATGCAGCCCAGTCAATCGGCGCCTGCAAGCTAGGCGGCATCATGAGCTGCTTGTCTTTCTTTCCCTCGAAGAACCTTGGCGCATTCGGCGACGGCGGCGCGGTCCTGTGTGACGACGCCCAGCTGGCGGACAAGGTCGTCTTGCTGCGCGCGCACGGCAGCCGGCCCAAGTACGTGCACCAGGTGGTGGGCGGGAATTTTCGCCTGGATGCCCTGCAGGCGGCCATCCTGCGGGTCAAGCTGCCCAAGCTTGCCGGTTGGAGCAAGGGGCGGCGCGCGAATGCCGAGCGATACCGCCGCTTGTTCGCGGCCACGCCTGGGATCCCACCCGAGCTGCACCTGCCCGAGGATGTACCTGACCATATCTACAACCAGTTTGTGATTCGCGCGCCTCGGCGGGACGCCTTGCGCGACCACCTATCCAAGCAGGGCATCGGGAGCGAGGTGTACTACCCGCTGGCCTTGCACCTGCAGCCCTGCTTTGCCGGATGGGGCTATCGCGCAGGCGCGTTCCCGCACGCGGAGGCGGCCACCAGAGAAGCGCTGGCGCTGCCCATCTTCGCCGAGCTGACCGAGGAGCAACAGGTCTACGTCGTCACGCAAATTGCGGCGTACTATTGCGGATAGACAACATGGTTCGCGTTGCTGTCATCGGAGCCGGAGCCTGGGGCATTAACCACGTGCGCGCCTTTGGCCGCACCAAGGGCGCACAACTAATCTTGGTTTGCGACGCCTCGGATGCGTGCCGCGAACGAGCCCGCGCCCTGGCGCCGCACGCGCGCCTGGGCAAGGACTTGCGTGAGGCCCTGGAGGCCGACGACGTGGACGCGGTCGTTCTGGCAACACCGGCCAAGGACCACTCTGAGCATGCGCGCCTGGCGTTGCACGCGGGCAAGCATGTGTTCGTGGAGAAGCCGCTGGCGCTGAACGCGGGCGATGCGCAGGCGGTGGTGGCCCTGGCTGACGCGCGCCACCTGACTCTCATGGTTGGCCACTTGATGCTGTACCATCCGGCAGTGGCCTATCTAAAGACCATGATCAGCGCGGGCGAGCTGGGGCGGATCTTCTACGTCTATTCCTTGCGGGTGAACCTGGGTCGGGTGCGCCAGGATGAGAATGCGCTGTGGAGCCTGGCCCCGCACGACGTGTCCATGATCAGCCATCTGCTGGGCGACGAGCCCGAGTCGGTAAGCGCGCGCGGCGGCACCTATCTGCAGCACAACATCGAGGACGTGGTGTTCGT
>PMJE01000472.1 GCA_003157315.1 Myxococcales bacterium
CTTGGGCTCGGTGGTGACGGTGAAAGCATCATCCTCGGCGCGAACGTCGTCGGCACCCAGTTCGATGGCCGCGTCGGTCAGCTTGTTCTCGTCGACCTTGTCCTTTTCGTAGACAATCACGCCCTGTTTCTTGAACATCCAGGCCACCGAGCCCGAACCCGCCAAGTTGCCGTTGGCCTTGGTGAGCAGGTTGCGAATCTCGCCGGTGGTCCGGTTGCGGTTGTCGGTCATGATGTCGGCCAAGATGGCCACGCCACCCGGGCCAAAGACTTCGTAGGTGAACTCTTCGTAGTTCACACCTTCCAGATCGCCGGTGCCCTTCTTGATGGCGCGGTCGATGGTGTCGTTCGGCATGNNACCACCGCCAAGTCTGGCGGAAATAGTGATCTCCTTGATGACTTTGGTCCAGAGCTTCGACTTCTTGGAGTCGGAGGCCTCTTTCTTGTGCTTGATCTTCGACCATCTGTTGTGACCAGACATGCCGGTTTTGTAACACTTTTTGCTCGCAAATGCCTCGCCCTTGCGGGCAAAATCGCCCCTTCCCTGCCGCACTGCGCTGTGGGAGAATTCGCGTGGGGAGCCCGCCGGCTTTGCCGGCGGCGCACCATCGCGGGAGGGTTTGGGAACCCTTTCAGGGTTCCCATGTGAATTGAGAGCCCCTCTACCAGCCGGGCGTGGGAATTTCGGGGGCATTGGTCCAGGCACTTGGCTGGTCGCAGGCATCGACGGAAATCCGGTGCACGCTCATGCCGTTCCAGGCCGTTGCGCTCACGTTGACCCAGCCGCCGTACTGGCTCACAACCGCGCCTTCGCTGCTGACCAGCCAAACTGGCTCGCCATCGTTTGACAGGCCATCAGCCCCTATGCGGCCTGACACGGGAACGATCACCGTGCCATCCCGCGGCACCGGATCCTTGCCGTCATCCATTACGAAATTGGCCGCCACCACCAGCGCGAAACCGCCGGCCGGTACTGCCAGATCCGGCAAGACATCGCTGCCGGTCTTGTCCTCGATGAGCATGCCGTCCAGCGACACCGGATCGGCCTCCAGGTTCTCCAGTTCGACGAACTCCTGCGTGTACTCGGAGCCAGCGGGATTGGCCAGCACCTCGGTAATCACCAGTCGGGGTATCTTGGGCGGTAGGTGCAGCGCAAGCACCGCGTCCGCACTGTTGCCGGCGCGATCCACGGCCCGCGCGATGGCCTGCGCGTCCACGTCGAATGGCAGGTCCGGAAGATGGGTCAGAAGGTCGAATTCTGTGCCAATCGCGCCTGGATCCAGGCTGGCAGCCTGGTCGCCGGCGGTGATGATGATCTCGGGCCAGGCGGCCTCGTCAGTCACGAACTGCGCATGCACACACCCTTCGGCGATGCTCAGCGCGAAACCGCTCACCAAAGGCGCGTATTCATCAGGCGTGTCAGCCGTGGTGAACGATCCAACCTGGCCGGAAGGCACTGGCTTGCCGCCTTGCAAGTGCAAGGCATCAGCCACGACCTCGACAGCATACGATGTGGCTGCCGCCAGGGTGCCGGCCGGGATGGCCGCATAGCAGGTGCCGCTGCAGGAAACCGTATCCCCGAGCGCGAGCGCCACTTCGGTGCCGTCGCTCGCGCGCAAAATGAGCGGCGCAGCGGCGTCGGGAACCTGCAACGGGCCGAAGAAGCTAAGAATGACCTTCGCCAAGTTTGTGGGCACCTGTAGGGCGCCGGCAGGTGGGTCGACCAGCTTGGGCAGGCCAAAGACCGCACCAGCGTCGCTGCCCGTGGTAGCCCCGCTGCTCGGCGTACTCGGCGCATGCTGTTCTGCCGCTAAGTCAGTGTGCGGTGAGCAGGCAATGCAGGCAAGCAACACGAGAGAGCAAATGCGAAAAGCGAGCATCGCCTGCCTTATCGGACAGACCCGTGCAAAGTTGCGCCTCCGCCCGACGTGCTGGCCTATTGCACGACATCGGCTGCGCTGCGGAGCAGGAAATCGAGGGATCGCACGCCCAGGCGGGCGCGTTGCTGGCGCGCAAGTACGGCGAGTCGGCCAAGATCGTCCACGCCATCGAATGCCACCATGGCGAGGTTGCCGCAGATGACGTGCTCGACCACATCGTGGATCAGAGACTGACATTGGTGCCCTATTCCTGTCGCCATCGCCAAGGACGATCACCAACAGAATGCGCAGGTTAGTGCATGGAACGGCCTTTGCATGCGGGGTAGACATGCTCAAGCGTTCCAAGACTCTCCGAACCCTACTGTTGTCGGCCGGACCCGCCTTCCTTCTGCTGTTCTCGTCGGCTTGTGGGTCTAGTTCCGAGTCGACCTGTCCGTTCTACCTTGTCACGCCCGAGGCTGGTGTTACCGGGTTCTCGTCAGTGGGCGAGTGGCGCACGGACGCGGTCTGCGCGCAGTACTGCCAGAACGACTATCCTGTGTGCCAGCTGAGCACCCCAAACACGGTGAAGTGCCAGAAGGGATGCGCGTGACGAATCTCCCTGGATCGAGAGATCAGGCGTGGTTCAAATCAAGCGTAGTACTCGGGGCGCTCCTCAACTTCGTCTCGTGCGGCGGGCCGACGGACGAAGGGGGCGCGGCCAGCGAGGCTGGCCTTCCCAGCCAACTAGCGCGACGGGGTGCGCCCCTCTTCCACCCGGGGTGGTGATGCAGGGGCCGGGGCTTTGGGGATCGGGGGTGTGCGAAGCAATCGTCCCGCCTGGAACGACTGAGGGCGACCTCTGAGGACAGCCAGTCCAATGCGCGCCGGGGCTCTCCTGCATTGGTGGACCGGCGCCCGCTCGCTGCGCTGCCGCTGCGGGAACGGGCGCAACTTGCGGCAGATTCCTCGGCTCCTGCGCACCCGGTCTGGCCTGCGTTACCTCGGATGACGGCACGACGGCCACATGCATGCCCCCGGCAAAGCTGGGAGACCCATGCACGTCGCTTTTTCAGTGCGGCGCACAGTACAAGCTTAGCGATATCATCTGCGACGAAACCGTCACCCATACCTGCGTGCACCGCCCTTCGACGGGGCCCTGCAGCGTCGTAGACCGAATGAACACCTGCGATCCAGTCACAAGCTATTGCGATGCCACAGTCCGGACGTGTAGGCCTTGGCTCTCGCAGGGTGCACCATGCGTCTTTCCTTCCAGTGGGGTCGATCCATGCGGGCTCTGGAACAGCTGCTCAGGGCCCGTCTGCGCGCCGTTGCTTGGGGAGTGCACTCCGAAGTGAGAGCGGACCGTTCCCGGTCAGGCACCCCTGTTGTCCTTCGCCGGCGTTGACCTTTTCCTGGTTGACCTTCACGGCCTGCCCGCAGAGCGTGCCCTTGGCGACGGGGCCGGCGTCGGGGTCGAGCACGATGGCTACTCTGCAGGTTTGCCGGCGCCCTGACGAAAGCGCGCGGTGCAGGCTTGCGCCAGGGCTGGTGGCGTGAGGGCGGAACAGATCCGCGCGTGCTTCGCCTTGGTCCAGTGTCTCCTCAGACGGTCACGCCGAAAGCTGGGGCGCTGGATCTTGAGACAGGAAATGCCGTCCGATTGGGCGACGGCATTCCAGCAGTATTCCGCACCTTCGCTGGTCCGCATGGCGGTGCAAGCCGCGCTGTCTTTCGCGTGCAGGGCAGAGGCCTTCTCGCATGCTCGGGTCGGAGCACGTCATCGCTTGGTTTTGCTTTTGGCCTTCGCCCTACGCTGAATCGCGTAGCCAATTGCCACGGCTTGTTTGGGTGGCTTGCCCGCTGCGATCTCGGTCTTGATGTTTTGGTTTCGCGCCGTCTTGGATGGTGATTTGATGAGTGGCATGAAAGATCAAACCTTCAATAGTCACCGCTGCGAAGCTTCCAGTCGATGGGGTTGAGGCCGGCAGCTGCCACCTTCACCTTGATTTCTCCAGGTCCGGGCTTCGGCTCTGGAATCTCCGCCAATTTGAGGTGGCTGCTGTCACCGTACTCGTTCAGAACAATCGCTTTCATGGTCGACCTCCATAGCAAATTTCGTTGGGTTCAGAGCATGCGATTCATGGAAGTTCCTTCATGGGATCCAACGCGAGCCGCGCACCAGGACATTCTGGAGTCTTGACGGCGCAACGGCAACAACCGTTCCCGGTTCATAGATTCAATTGGACTCCGACCTCGACCACCTGCTCGACCGGGATCGAGAAATGGTCGGTCGTGCTGCGTGCGTTGCGCGCCAGGAACGCGAACAGCAGCTCGGTCAGTCGTCCCATGTGCCCTTGCCGGGTAGCGACCAAGGTTTCGCGCCCGATGATGTACGCGATCTCGCCCGGATTTCCCACGATTCCGTGCTTGGCCAGCGTCGGTCCAAGCGACGCAGGCACGCGAGGCACTTGCATGAAGCCATAGTGCAGAAGCACCCGCACCAGGCCCTCTCCCAACGGTTCGACAGTCGCGCGCCCGGAATTGGGCACAAAGGGAACGTGTTCGGTCACCACGGTCAGCAAGACGACGTGTTGGTGAACCACGTGAAACCGTTGCACCAAGCGCACCAGGGCCGGGGCGCCTCGCCTCCAGTGACCGCCAGCACGACGCCGCCGAGCACGCGAAACCCGGACGCTCCGTTGTCCATGAAGAAACGCACCCCGTGGTGGGGCGACAGCGCCCCCAGGATCGCGGGCTGCCGGGCGACGTGATACAGGCCGAGGCCGCCGATGGTCACGAACCAAGTGACCATGATCGGGCCAAAGAGCTTGCCAATTTTCCCGGTGCCGCGCCGCTGAACCAGGAAAAGCGCGGCCAGAATGCTGACGGTCAGGGGAACGACATAGGGCCGAAACGCGTCGGTCGCTACTTGCAACCCTTCCACAGCCGAGAGCACGGAAATGGCCGGCGTGATGATCCCGTCGCCATACAGCAAGGCAGCGCCCAGCACGGCAAGGATCGCGACCCACCCGACGCGCCCAACGGGCAGGGCTGGCCTTGGGCAGCGCCAAGGCCAAGAGCGCCATGATGCCGCCCTCTCCCTTGTTATCAGCGCGCATCATGAAGCCGAGGTACTTGACCGTGACCACCATGGTGACCGACCAGACGATCAGCGACACGACGCCCATGACGTTCTCCGGGCTCGGAGGTACCCCGTGCCGGGAATGCAGGCACTCCTGCAAGGTGTACAGAGGGCTGGTGCCGATGTCGCCGAACACCACCCCGATCGCACCGAGGATGAGCGCAGCTGCGCCCAGACCAATCGACGGCCGAGCCGCCGCAGTGGGTTCGATAGGATCTGCCATCTCGCAACCGGAAGAATGCCCCCAAAATGGAACCAGAGCGATCACGTCCCACAAAGTCTGGTTTTGGCGATGGCTCGCCAATCCCCGCAACTACGACCTGCCCCCACAAACAAGCTGTTGGCGAACGGTTCCCTGAGCCCTCGCAGCAAGCTGGCCACGGCCGCAGCGGAACGTGGCCAGCCAGCGGGTTCAGGCGTCCGAATTTCCGGACAGACTCTAGTTAAGTTTCTCTGCAACGTAGAGAGCGATGTTGTAGGCCGCTTGCTGTAGGCAGCCTTCGAGACTCATCATCGCCCACCCGTTTAGTCCGCGCACGCTCCCGGTGACCTGCGCCGTGTTGATCTCGCGCTGGGCCTTTGGATCGATGAACTTCACCGTGGCGTTGATCATCGTGCCGGAATGCCCGCTCATGCCACCCGCGGTGTTTTCCGCAGCGGCATTCTCGAACAGGATCACCAGATCGACGTTCGCGGGTGGTTGCTCGCCGGGACCCTGCGCAAAAGTGACCAACTTCTTGGGCCATGTCTCGGTGATGCCGCGTCTCATCTCGACGTTGACGTCCTGAATGACCTTTTTGAAGTCCGCCACTGACTCGTACCCGTAGTCCTTGAATCGCTGTTCATCGAGTCCCAGCCATCCCACGTAAATGGATGCCGGCGCGGCCAGCTTGGGCTGGATGTTCGACTCTTGCACCACGGTGTACCGGGCTGGCCCACAGTTCGCGAGAAAAAGTGTGACAAGCATCAGAAACGCGCTCTTGATCATGTTCAGACCTCCGCGACGCAGAGTAGCGCAAAAGGCCTGCACTGCAAAATGCGAGTGCCGCAACCACGCGTTTAGATGGTCTGGACGACGGGCAGCGCGCAGTGGGCGCCCGGCCTAGCAGCACCTCAAAATCGTCTCCAAAATCGGCGCTAAGTGGCTGAGACCCTTGCGGCTGCTGGCGGCGTCCTGATCTAGGACGGCAGCGAGCGCCGGCAGTGCCCTGAGAGGGTTCTCTCGAATTCGCAGTATGCTTGCCTTCTCGTGGATAGTTAGACATAATGTCTAACATGAAGACGGCGACGGTGCGCGAGGTTCAGCACGGGTTGGCCACTGTCCTTTCCCAGGTGCAGAAGGGTCAGGAGATTGCTGTTACCAAACACGGCAAGGTGATCGCGCACATCGTTCCCGCGACCCGCGCCAAGAGTCGCCTGCGCTGGCCCGACTCGGCCAACAGGATGAAGCATCTGATGTCCGGCGCGAAGCTCACCGGAGCGACGCCCAGCGAAGTCATTCGCGAGCTGCGCGGAGAGCGCGTGTGACGGCGTACTTCGACACCAGTGTCATCACCAAATGGTACCTGCCTGAACCGGACAGCGCGGACGCCCTTCGGGTACGCGCGCGGTTTGCTCCGCCCGCGGTGCTGACCCATCTGCACAGGGTCGAGCTGGTCACGGCATGGCACCTCAAGATCTTTCGCCAGGAAATCCCCCGGGAAATTGTCGAGCAGGCTTGGGCCCACGTGGAAGCCGATGTTGCCGCCGGGCTCTGGGAGCTGCCCATCTACGATCTGGCCGACGTCTATTCCCAGGCCGAATCCATTAGCCGCCGGTACACGGCCGCGCTTGGCGTTCGCTCGCTCGACATCCTGCACGTGGCAGCTGCGTTTGTCCTGGGAGCGTCCGCATTCGTGACCCACGACGACCGGCAGGCAAGACTGGCAAAAGCCGTCGGCCTGCGCGTGACCACGCTCCACGCGCGCGGCAAACAGCGCTGATTGGCGGCTCACTTCGCGGTCAACCGCAACGCAGCACAGGCCACGCATCTTCCGCACGGACCACTATATACTTGCAGCCACCGACCATGAAACCTACCCCTGATCTGATCCTGGCCTCTGCGTCGCCGCGCCGTCGTGAGCTGCTCGAACGACTGGGTCTGCTGCTGCGGATCGAGCCTGTCGACGTGGACGAGACGCCGGCAGCGGGGGAGAAGGCACGCGCCTACGCCCAGCGCCTGGCGGCGGAGAAGGGCGATGCGGCTCTCGCCAGACTGGAGGCCGCTGCCCTTCCGGTCTTGACCGCGGACACAGTGGTCGTGCTGGGCGACGACATTCTGGGCAAGCCGGCCAATCAGGACGAGGCCGCGGCCATGCTGCGCCGGCTGGCAGGCCGACGTCACGAGGTGATGACCGCCTATCGTGCGCACTTTGCCGGCCGCATGGTTGAACGGGTGGTCAGCACCGGCGTTACTTTTCGCTCGCTCGACCCGACCGAGCTGCGCGCCTATCTCGATTGCGGCGAATGGCAGGGCAAGGCCGGCGCCTACGCCATCCAGGGGATCGCGGGAGCATTTGCCATCGAGGTACACGGGTCGTTCTCCAACGTGGTCGGGTTGCCACTGGCCGAGGTGATAGCAGACCTGCGCGCCTTGCAAGCCCTGCCCGGCTACCCACCCGCGGCTTTTGGGGTAAATGCCCGGTGAATCGCGCACAGGACATCGCCGCCAAGCTAGCCGACGTGCGCACCCGCATTGCACAGGCCGAGGTCGCCGCGGGTCGGAGCGCGGGCAGCGCACGCCTGGTGGCAGTCAGCAAGACCGTGGCGGCGGCGGACATTCTGGCCGCGCTGGCCGCTGGCCAACAGGATTTTGGCGAAAGCTACGGACAGGAATTCCGCGACAAGCGCGCCGAGGTAGAAACTGGTGCGCAAGCCGCAGGTTTGCCGCCCCCGCGCTGGCACTTCATCGGCCCGCTGCAAACCAACAAAGTGAAGTATGTGGCTGGCAAGGTTACGTTGATCCATTCGATCGAGGCGAACGACGTGCTGGCCGAGATCGAGCGGCGCGTGGCCACGCTGGAGCCCAGCGCAAAGTGGGACTGCCTCATCCAGGTCAACCTGGCCGGCGAGGTACAAAAGCACGGCGTGGCGCCAGCAGCGCTTGCAGCGCTGCTGGCCAGCTTTGCCCGGCCGACCCACTTGCTCTGCACGGGATTGATGGTCATGCCGCCTTTCAGCGACGATCCCGAAGAATCACGGCCGATCTTCGCGGCCCTGCGCCGTCTGCGCGACGAGCAGGCAGCCACGAGCCGGGCCAACGTCCAGCTTGCCGAGCTGTCCATGGGCATGAGCCACGACCTGGAGGTCGCGGTGGCCGAGGGCGCAACCCTTCTGCGGGTGGGCACCGCGATCTTCGGCGCGCGCTAGCCGCGCCGACGGAGGCGTGCGAACAGCGCAGCCAGCGCAACTGCCAGCAGCGACAGCCAGGAAACCCACGGCGACAGGGTGAGCGCCAAGGGTTGGAAACGCATTTCGAGCGTGTGCGTGCCTGCCGACACGCTCACGCCACGTCCGACTGAGTTCACCCNNGGCGCGACCAGATCGAAACGCACGCGCTCAGGCTGCCATGCGACGGGCTTGACCTCGACAATCTCGCCTGGCCCATCGAGCAGGACCCCAGCAGACGCGGCCACCGGCGTGCGCTGGCCCCGTAGCAGAACTTCGCCGGCGGTGACGATCACTGGTGGCCGAGCCTCGGCAGCGGTCAACGCAGCCGGTTCGCCGCCCGGTGCGACGATGCGCGCACCGGTGGTGAGAAAGGCGCGCGGCAACTTGCGCGTCACCGACATCACCGCGGCGTCGGGCAACAGCGTGGTCAGGGTGAGTCGTCCCGAGGCCATCCCCTGCAAAGCCCAGCGCAAGCGACGACTGCGCGGCGCTATGGCGATATCGCAGCCCGTGGTCTCAGCCAGCGCCACGCCGTCAACGTCATATAGTCTGACGATCCGCTGGGCCGGGTCGGCCAATTCCAATCCGTAGCCGAAGAGTACGCCCATGTGATGATCGAGGTTGGAATTGGGCAGAAGCTCGGCGAGCTTGCGCTGGTACTCGGCGCGATAGGCCGCCCCGTCGAGCCCAAGACGATTCTGGTCGATCACCAGGCTACGCAGGACGCGCGCCCCCCAGGGGCGCACCTCGGGCACCCAGTCAGGCCTAGCTGTCACGGCCGGAGAAGCGGTCCAGTGCAAGTCCAGCCCAGCCAGCGAGGAATCAAGCGCGAGCAGGCCGCCGAGCAAAGCCGGCAACATTCGGACGCCAATGCGCTTTCTTCCCACCAGCCAGCACAGCACCAATACCGCCAGCGCAAGCGCGGCAGCGCGCGCTCCGTCGCGTCGCAGTGCCTCGCCCGCCCGTTGCACAATATCGTCGGGCGCACCCGCGGCGCGTGCGAGAGGACCCTGGATTGTTGGCCCCAGCAAGGCGCCGAGGGTACAGAACGCCGCCACAACGCCCACCACCTGAGCCAGCCGTCGCAAATCAGCGATGGCTCGCGACAGGGTCAGCGCACCGACCACGCCGATGAGAATGACTGCATAGGGAGCCAACTTCGAGGGATAACGGAAGTACTTGAATATCCCGTGGGTCACAGCCCACAGAGGCGTCTCGGCGCCAGTCGCCAGAAGGTAGAGCACGATTGCCGCCACGGCCGCCCAACGTACAAATCCGTCCTTGCGCTCGCGCCAGAACCCCCATAGCCCGAACCCGGCCAGGGTGGCGCCGACGTAGAGACTGTGCACAAAGAGCCGTTCCCTGCTCATGGTGCGAAATGGCCAGAAGGTGAACTCGGGCAACGGCAGGCCGCGCGGATTGGGCAGGAAGAGCCCCAGCAAGTCCGCCGGAGAAAGCGACCATTGGCCGGATTCCATGGAAGAAAGGCCGCTGCCACGCGCTGACCTTTGCAGGAACCAATAGAGCGGCACCCAGCTTCCAGCGCCAATGACCAGGGCGAGGCAGCCGGCGCCGACCAGGCGTACCAGATCAGCACGCCAGGAAGTGCCAAGTCGCGTGGGGAGCCGGCCGGTTTGAGAACCCTCTGAGGGTTCCCATGTCAACCCAATGCCTGCGCGCCATCGCTCACGACACGCCCCCCACCACACCAGCAGCCCTGCTCCCGCAGCAAAGAGAGTGCCTGGTACGTCGCCTCCCAGAGTCGCCAGCCCGATGCTTGCGCCCAGCCCGAAGAGTGCCGTACTTTCACCACGACCGAGACGCCGCGCAAACAACAGCGTCCACGGGAAAAACGACAGCGAGGTGAGGTAGGCGGGGCTGGCTAGCCACGAGGGCGCGGGGCCGGCCAAGGCAAGCGCGGCTCCTGCCCCGGCAGCCAGCACAGACAGCGCCCCCAACTCGCGCAGCAGCACGGTTGCGCCCGCCGCGAGAATGCCAAGCTGGATGACCATGAGCAGGCCCAATGCCTGTCCTGCCGGCAGTGCACAGCCCAAGACCCGGACCGGATAGACCGGCAGTGCGCTGACATCGGTGATCAACGGAGTGCCCACGCCCAGGTAAGGGTTCCACAGCGGCAGGTGCCCGCTGCGCAGCGCCTGGTTGACCAAGCCGGTCATGGGCACGTCGAAGCGCAGGTGGTCGTCGTAGTACAGATCGCTGGTTCCCAGCGCGAGCCCCGCATAGGGCAGCATGGCGACCAGGGCCGCAAGGGCTGGCCAGCCTAGCCCGGCTATTTGGCGGTTGGAATTCACAGCAAGAAAGGGATTCTATCCGGGAGCAACGCTAAACTGGAAAACGTGTTGACCATCCATCGCCGTGTCGCTCCCCTTTTCACGTTGTTCCTCCTCGCCTGCGCGGGCCGCGCGCCTGCCCCACAGCCGCCGGCCGCCACGCCCGGACCAGACGCCTCCGCCGCCACACAGCCGCCCGCCTTTGTCCCGCTCCACGCCGACGGTGGCTCAGGCACCCAAGCCTGGCACCCGGGCTCGCCGCGCAATCAGCTCCGAGAGGCGATTTTCGCCGGCGCCTGGGCCGCTGTGCGCGACAAGCACTTCGACAAGACCCTGGGCGGCCTGGACTGGGATGGACTGCGCCGCAAGTACGAACCCCTGGCGCTGGCCGCACCCGACGAGCCGACCTTCTATCGTCTGCTCAATGAGATGCTCGGGCTGCTCGGGCAATCGCATTTGCAGGTGCATGGCCCCGGTGAAGAGGCAGCGCCGCCGCCCGACGAGATCGCGTCTCCGCAGACCAGGACGGCTGCCGCCGATGCCATTCGCGAGGCGGGCGACGACTACGGCGATCCCGGGCTACTCGTCCGCATCATCGAAGGCAAGCCGACCATCACCCGTGTGCGCCCCGGCTCGTCAGCGGCGGGCGCGGGCCTGCGGCCCGGCTTCCAGGTCACCCACATTGGTGGCCGCGCCCTCGCCTCGCTGCCGCCCTCGGGCCGGGCGCTGCGACCGGTGGAAGAGCGCTTCCGCCTGCGCCAATTGGCAGCGCGTCGTCTGGCTGGACTGGTGGGTAGTCGGGTGAGCCTGCGCTGTCTGGATGGAAACGACCGCCCGATCGAAGTCATGTTGGAACGCGACCCACCCCCGGCACGCGCCATTCAGGTGCTCAACATGTCGCCGGTGGTCCCCGATGTCACCAGCCGACAGACCGGCGATGTCGGCATCGTGGCATTCAACGTGTTCTTGCTGCAGCCCGTACTCGGCGAAGTTCAGAAGGCCATCGACGGATTCCGGGCCCGCGGGGCCAAGGCCATCGTCATCGACTTGCGCGGCAACCCGGGCGGCATCGGCGCCATGGTCATTCCCTTGGCCGCGCGTCTGTCCAGCGCGCCGCTCACCCTGGGCACCATTGTCTATCGCGATTTCTCCAACACGCTCGCCACCACCGCCTCACTGGGCATCAAACCCTTTACCGGCCGGGTGGTCATCCTCACCGACGAGGGCAGCGCCTCTACTTCCGAGATCTTCGCGGCCGGGCTGCAAGAGGCGAAGCGCGCTTTGGTCGTCGGGGACACGACCGCGGGCGCGGCCCTGGGCTCCATTATCGAGGAATTGCCAGGCGGCGCGGTGGTGCAGATTCCAGTGGCTGACTTCAGGACACCCAAGGGCATGACCATCGAGGGTCGCGGCGTACAGCCCGACCGGCGGGTGTTCGAAACACGCGCGGGATTCTTGGCCGGCCGCGATGTCGTGCTTGACGCCGGCCTTGAACTGGCCAAAGCATCTCATCCTCAATGATCGCTGTTCTCTTGTCCCTCCTGGCCGCAGCGCCAGCCGAAACACCTCTGCGGCCGGCGCAGGCAATTCTGGACGACTACGCCAATGCCATCGGCGGCCGGGAAGCATGGAAACGACTGCGCACTGTGCACGTCAAGCGCGCGCTGACCGTGGTCGGGCAAGGGGCCAGTGGCAGCGAAGAACACTGGGCCACGGCCGACGGAAAGAACCTGAGTGAATCCACTCTGCGGGAGGTGGGAACTTTTCGCCAAGGCTCGGATGGCCGCATGTTCTGGTCGCAAGATCCGGTCTTCGGGCTGCGCAAGCTGGAGGGTGCCGAGCAAGAAGACGCTCGCATCAACGCGGCCTGGAACGCCGAGCCCGATCTGGCGAGCCTCTACGCCAATGTCAGATCCGTGCCGCCACCCAAGCAAGCGCAGCCTGAGCCGAACATCAGCCTCGAATGCGTGGAACTGCAGAAGAAGCTAGGCAAGCCATCTGTGCTGTGCTTCGACGCAAAGACGCACCTGCGGGTCGTGCAGACCGGTGTGCAACCCTCGCCCGGCGGCGACATACCCTACCGGCTCGTGTTCGGCGACTGGCGCGCGGTCAAGGGCATCACGACCTGGTATCTAGAGAAGATGACTGCCGGCCCCACCACGGTAGAGGGCCGCATCACCAGCCTGGTGTTCGACGAAAAGATCCCCGCGAACCGCTTCAAAATGCCCAAGCCCTGATTCAGAGCTGCAATCCCCGGCAAGCGCAGCGAGAGGGCGGACGGCCTTGGAAAAACGGTGCGTCCGCGTTCAGGTCCACGTCCACGACCTCCGGCGGCTGTTGCTGGATCGCGATCAGATTCCCAGTACCAGCAGCACGAGGCCCAACACGGCAATCAACCCGCCGGCTGCGACGTCGGCGTAGTGTTCGAGAAAGTGCCAACGCAAGCGCGTGGCTCCGGCCTGCGCCAGCAGGACCAGTGCCACCATGCTGAGCAAAGTGGCAGCCTCGTAGGCAACCACCACGACGACAGCCGGCAGCGTCCCAAGCGGAGCCGCCGCGAACAGGATCGGCACCACCGCGATGCACGGATCCAGGCAGGACAGCACGAACAGCCCCCATACCGACGCCCGCGATGGATCGTGGATGTGGTCGTAGTGGCGGTGGTGATGGCCGTGAACCTTCTGGCCCGCCGCGCGCCGTAGGCCCCACACTCCGTAGGCCAGGCCGAATCCAATCAGCAAAATTCCGCCCACCGAACCCATGCTGCTGCCGAAGCTCTTCATCACTTCGAGCCCGACCAAAAGGGCCAACAGCCCGAGCAGCGCAGACACGCTGACGTGACCAAAACCGCACAAGACGGTGATGCGCGCCGTGCGCCCCGCGGACCACGCACGGCCCCGCGCCACTGCGGCGAAGGGCACCCAATGGTCGGGCGACACCGCGTGCAGCGCGCCGACGGTCATCGCGCCGACGAGAAGAGTGAGAAACATCAGTGAGTCCGGGGTTGTTTCTAGCACGCCGGGGGCGGCAATTCACGCTCTGCTTGACCGCCTGTGCGCCATGCTCACGCGGGTGGGCCACATGGGTGACTCACCGTCGCGGCGCGTGCAGAGCGATCGGCCCCGAATTTCCTGCAGCTAGATCTCTTCAGGCAAGTCTGCTGCCAAACCCGCATCCCGGTGCGCGAAGTAGTTCACCACTAGTCCCTCCTTGAGCGCGCTCTCGCACACCAGGGCGCCGGGATAGCCGGTCAGTTCCAGCAAGGTGCGCAGCACCACCGTGCCGGGCAAGAGTGTGTCAGCACGCAAGGCGCTGAGCCCCGTGATGGCCGCACGCTCTTCCTCGCTGGCCTCGGCCAGACGCTGCTCGAGCATCTTCAGATCTTCGAGCGAGAGCGCGAGATGACGACCCAGCCCTTCTCCAGCCTTGCCTGCGACCGGCGCCACCTTGCCTGCGCTGCCCTTGGCCAGCCGGGACAGCGCCAAGGCCGTGCCCGAGGTGAAAGTGACAAAATCGAAGCCGACCTTCTGCATCTGCCGGATCGCCGGCTGCGCCAGCACCCGCACGCGGGTCTCGGCGGTGAGGATTTCGGCGCGGGACATCTTGCCCACAAAGCGGCACTCGTCCCGCAGGCGCAGCACACCCATGGGCATGGATGTGGCGAACAGACAATCCTTGGCGTCGCCCACTATCGCCTTGATCGATCCACCACCGACGTCGAACAGGGCAACTTTGTGCTTGTCCAGATCCAGCGCCTGGCGCGCCCCCCAGTAAATCAGCGTGGCCTCTTTGAACGGATCGAGAACCTCGACGGCAAGTCCCACCTCGCGCTGCACGGCACTCACGAAGTCAGCACCGTTGCGCGCCTCGCGAATGGTGCTGGTGGCGACCGCCACCGTACTCTCGGGCTTGTGCTGATCAGCAAGTTTGCGCAGCTTGCGCAAAGCTTCCAGGCCACGCGCGAAGCTGTCCTCGGGAATTACGCCGTCGCGCAGTGACTCCGCTCCCAGACGCACCATCTCCTGCGCCTGTTCGAGCAAGAGCAGGCCGCCTTGGCCGTCTGCCTCGGCTACCAGCAGGTGGAAAGAGTTCGACCCGAGGTCATACGCAGCCACGCGCGAGCGCGCGCCCGTCGGCCCCTGTTCCGAATTTCCGATGATTCTCAGACCAGACATCGTCGCGCGTTCTTAGCATTACACGGCTACGGACCTGCACATGAATCGTAACATGCGTGCCTGGTTCGCACCGCTCGACAGAATGCCGCCGCTTTACCCATGCGATGCAGGCCTCGCGAGCGCCGCGGCATGTACCAAGGCCGCACAAAAACTCGTGCAGATTTCCGCGGGCGGCGTACCATCGGCCAGAATGAGGGGAAGACGCATGGTGCCCAAACTGAACAAGACTTCTGCCGGAATCTTCGTCGTGCTCACGATGTTCCTCGCGCTCATGGGGCCCACACCGGGAGCAGCAGCGGCTGGCCTCGACAAGAAGAGTTCCGCCGATGCGAAAAAGGCGACCCAGCTCTACAAACAGGGAAGCTACGAAGAAGCCGCGGCGGTCTTCCTGCAACTGAGCATCGACAACCCGGGCATGCCGGTCTTCGTGCGCAACCTCGGAGCCTGTTACTATTACCTGCGCCGTCCAGATCCGGCCCTGTCCAATCTGCGCGAGTACCTGGTCAAGAAGAAGGACGTCACGCCCGAGGATCGCGCCGAGGTTGAAGGCTGGATCGCAGAGATGGACCAGTTGCGCCAGCATGGTTCCGCTCCGGCTGCGGCAGCCTTGCCTGTGGCACCGATGCCTCCAGCCTACGCGCCCGCACCACCAGCGGCCCCGGTCGTGATGCCAGAAACGCCGCCGGCCGCCCCGCCACAAGCGCCGTTCGCTCCGGCTCCATCATACAATGCGCCCCAACCGCAATACGCTTCGCCCGCAACTGCGCCTCCTCCAGCGCTGGGCTCAAACGTTGCCACCGCCCAAGTGCCTCCGCCCGTGGAATCCGGCAGCGGTGTCAAGACAGCGGGTTGGGTGGTAGGCGGGGTGGGCGTGGCAGGGCTCGTCTTCGGTGGTGTCTTCTCCTATCTCGCCTCGTCGAACTACTCTGACATCGAGAAGAAATATGACCCTGGCAAGAAGAGCGACGGCGACAACTACGCTATTGCGCAGTGGGTCTGCTACGGCGTGGGTGCCGCAGCTATCGTGACCGCTGTGATCCTCTTGGCTACCGGCAAGGACACGTCGCCAAAGTCAGTGGTTCTTGCACCCACGGTGGGGCCGGGCATAGCTGGCGCTGCACTAACTGGTAGCTTCTAGAACACCAGACAAGGACATTGACATGAAACGGGGCGATCTCATTTTCNNCGCATTTTGAAAGCGGCAAGACCCAGTGCTCGGACAAAGGCGAGTGCCCGAGCGGTTTCATTTGCCTCAACAACAATCTCTGCTACGACAGCAACACCCTTGGTCAGGGCGGAAGCATGGGCGGTAGCAGCACCGAGAGTAGCGGGGGCACCGAGAGCAGTGGCGGCACCGAGAGCAGCGGCGGCTCCACGGATAGCCGCGGCACCACGGGTAGTGGCGGCG
>PMJE01000251.1 GCA_003157315.1 Myxococcales bacterium
TCCCATTTGTGCTTGTCGACTTCGATGTAGTTCAGCGCCAGCCTGCCGCCAGGTGAAAGGCTTTCCCGGCACTGCCGCAGGAACAGCGGCGTGGTTACGAAGTCAGGCACTGCTCTGCCCTCGAATACGTCAACAAACACCAGGTCGTACTTCCGTTCATTCTGCCCCATGAAGAACTCGGCGTCGCGACACACAGGCTCTAGCTTCAGTGAGTCTTCTTCGCGCAGGGTTTCCAGCGCCCACCCGAGCACCGTCTTATCCTTTTCCACCAGCGTGTAGTGCGGATGGTATCCTCGTGCACGCATCACGTGCACGATGCTGCCCAGACCAGCTCCCAGCACGAGAACGCTTTTCGCTGCGGGCAAGAACTCTCTCAAGTGTCTGACTACGGCAACCGCCGGGAAATAGCGGTCGCCATCAGAGTAGAAGGCGCCCGCGGTGAGGAGTTGGAACTGATTGCGATACAGGAGCAGCTCAAGCGAACCACTGACATCGCTGAGCGACCGCCGCAGCGATACGGGTTGAAAGTAGCTCAGCACCTTCTGATAAAAGGGAATGTGAATGATCAGCCTGCCGCGTGTGAATTGTGCTTGGTCCGGGCGAAGTATTGTCCTGCCAGCGCAACCAGGTCAACCTCCGGTGTCCAGATCAGGGCTGCCGCTCGGTCACGCGTCCGACCGCAAGCAGGATGCCGAAAATGATCGCCTCGGGACGCGGCGGGCAGCCTGGAATGAAGACGTCTACCGGCAGGACCTCGGCCACGCCCCCGGCGCTGGCGTAGCTGCGCCCGGCGATGCCGCCAGAGCTGGCGCAGGCGCCGACAGCGATCACCACCCGGGGCTCAGGAACCGCTTGGTAGGTCCGGCGCACAGCCAGTTCCAGGTTGCGGGTCACGGGTCCGGTCACAATCACCCCGTCCGCGTGACGAGGTGAGGCCACAAAGTCGATGCCCAGCCGCCGGACGTCGTACACCGGATTGAGCAACGCGCTCAGCTCCCAGTCACAGGCATTGCACGATCCCGAGTCAAGGTGGCGCAGTTGCAACGAGCGCCCCAAGGTGTGTCGGATCTGCTCGGCGACGTCTTCCCCGCGCGGCGGTCCCGGTAGCCCCACGGCCCGGCCGGCGGCATCCGACTCGACCTCCACTATCAGGCTTTCGCGTTTGCGTGCGCTGAGTTCGATCTGGCGTCCCAGCTCAATAGCGCCATCAAGCGAGGCTTCAGCGCAACGGCCACAATACAGGCAACGTGCCCGATCAATTGCGTAACGCGACTGCGCCGGCCCGCCGGCAATGGCGCCCGACGGGCACACTGACGACGGCGGGAGCGTGGCCATCGCAGCCCCGGGCCTGACTCGCGGCGCACCCCGAAATCTCTCAGGCGGCTGCGCTGGCTCATCGGGGTAGCGAATCGTCACCACTCCGGTNNCTGGCCGAGCGCAGGTGGTAGCGATCGACTCGTCCCGCGGCATCGGAACGCAACCAATGAATCGCGGCGCCGCGGGGTGACTCGATCGCTGCCAAACCAATCCCCCACGGCGGCAAAGCTTCAGGCATCGGCGCACGCAACGGCCCTGCCGGCAGGCTCGCCAGCAACGCGCGGATGAGCCGCATCGATTCGCGGGCCTCGGCTGCGCGGACATTGAGGCGGGCGTGCACGTCGCCGTCGGACTCGGTGACTACCTTCACCTGCAAGTCGCTTGTGCTCCCATAGGCGGCGTGCGGGTGATCGCGCCTGGCATCCCGGTCGACCCCGCTGGCCCGCGCGCCCACCCCGGTCACTCCCAGCGCGACGGCGTCGGGCAAAGCCAGCAGCCCGGTGGTGTCCAGTCGGTCGATCACGGTTGGGTTGTTCTCAATCCGCTCCATCAGGTTGGCCAGCGCCTCGGTAGTGGCGGCCATCGCCGCCTCGATCGAGCGCGCCAACTCGGCCGAGAGATCGAAGCGAACTCCCCCCGGCACAAGCAGCCCGCGCAAGAATCGGCTACCGGTCAAGCGCTCGCCCACCTGTTGCAGTGCCTCCTTCATGCGCAATCCGGCCGAGGTGCCATAGTGGTAGCTCGCCCCTGCGGCGATGTTGCCGATGTCGCCCACGTGATTGTACAAACGCTCAAGTTCAAGCGCGAGGGTACGCAATACGCGCGCCCGGCCCGGCACCTCGACCCCGGCGATCTGTTCGGCCGCCTCGCAGAATCCGAGCCCATGCGCGACCGAGCACACCCCGCACATGCGCTCGGCGACATGGAACGCGTCGATGCTGGTCATCCCTTCGATGCGCTTTTCCAGGCCCCGGTGGGTATAGAAGAGACGCGCCTCCAGGTTCAGTACAGATTCGCCCACCGTGCTGAAGCGGAAGTGTCCGGGCTCGATGATCCCGGCGTGAATCGGGCCAACCGGCACCTCCAGCACGCCCTCGCCCTCGACCAACAAATGCGGGAATTCCTCGGCGGGCTCGACTGGCGGGCGTTGCCCAGCCGCGAACTTCTTGCGCAGCGGATACAGACCTTTGGGCCAGCCGTCGTGCACTACCAGCGGCCGCGGGTCGGGGTGCCCGGTGAACACGATGCCGAACAGGTCCTGTGCCTCGCGTTCGTGCCAGTTGCCGGCGGGGACTTCGACTGCAATCGACGGCAGCTCGGGCCGGGCGGGGTCGAGCGAAACCAGCAAGGTCACGAACAGGTCAGGCAAGGGACGCAGGCTGTGCGAGGCCGGTTCGAAAATGTAGCGCAGCTTGAGATCCCGGTCGGCGGTCGCTTCCTCGTCGGTCGCAACCAAGGTCGCCAACCCCATGCCGGCCGCACACAGTTCCGCCACTGCAGCCGGCACGTCTTCGGCACGGCGCAGCCGCGCGGTGAGATCCTGCGGGCGCGGACCGCGCTCGAATTCGGCCCAGCTTGCCAGCCGTTCCGCTAGCCCCGGCAAGGGCGGCATTGACTCAACCAACGATGATCTCCGTCGCGTGCGCCAGCACGCGGTCGAGGCCGGCGGGCAGGTAAACTCCGAACAGCAGCATGGCCGCGACCAGCAACAGCAGGCCCAACATCGGCAGACGCGCCTCAGGCTCGCGGCCGACGCTGGCGTCTGCCGTGCCGAAAACCATCTGCCCCACGCGATGGATGAATCCGGCAAAAATGGTCACGACCATGCAAAGAAACACCGCCAGGATCACGTACCGGCCCGCCGCGATCCCGGCCCGGATCACCATCAACTCACTGATGAAGATGGAAAATGGCGGCGTGCCTGCCAAGGCAAAGACGCCCATGAGCAAAAGCGTTCCCGCCATCGGCGCAATCCCCAGCAAGCCCCGTATCACGCGCATATCGCGCGTGCCGTAGCGGCCGATGGCATCGCCAGCGACGAGAAACACCAGCGCCTTGGTCACCCCG
>PMJE01000481.1:0-10575 GCA_003157315.1 Myxococcales bacterium
GCCAAGTTCTTGCTCGGCCTCTTCGAGCAGCCGTACGTGCAGAACACCACACCCGAGCCCGAGCGGCCCGCGGATCGCGCGCTCGCCCTGCGCGCGGCCGAGGAAGCCATCGTCCTGCTCAAGAACGACGGCGGGCTTTTGCCTCTCGACAAGGCCAGGGTCGGCTCCGTCGCGGTCATCGGTCCTACCGGCGACACTTGCCACCTTGGCNNCAAGGTCACACTCTCCGATCCGGCTGACGATGCGCGGCTGGTTGCCGAGGCCGGCAAGCTGGCCAGAACCGTGGACGTCAATGTGCTCGTGCTCGGGCAGAACGAGCAGCTCTCGCGCGAGGCGTGGGACGAGAACCACCTCGGCGACCGCATGAGTCTCGAATTGGTGGGCGCGCAGATGGAGCTGGCGCGTGCGGTGCTGTCGAGCGGCCGGCCCACGGTGGTGGTTCTTATCCACGGCAGCCCGCTGGCCATTCCCGAGCTGGCGCAGAAGGCGCCGGCCATCCTCGACGGCTTCTACCTGGGCGAGAAAACCGGCACCGCGATCGCGAACGTGATCTTCGGCGATGCGAATCCCGCCGGCCGTTTGCCCTGGACTGTGCCGCGTTCGAGCGGCGCCGTGCCCGCCTACTACAACCACAAGCCTTCCGCCACGCGCGCCTATCTGTTCGAAGTGCCTGGCCCGCTGTGGGCGTTCGGCCACGGCCTCTCCTACACCACCTTCCGCTACGATCCGATCAAGCTGAGCCCGGCCCGCATCGCGCCCGACGGCAGCGCCACGGTCACAGTCAACGTCACCAACACCGGCAAGCGCGCGGGCGACGAGGTCGTGCAACTCTACCTGCACGACGAGGTCGCGTCCGTGACCCAGCCCGTGAAGGAACTGCGCGGCTTCTCGCGCATCCAGCTCAAGGCTGGCGAGTCGAAGCGAGTCGAGTTCAAGCTCGGCCCTGCTGAGCTCGGGTTCTACGACCGAGACATGAAACGCGTAGTCGAGCCCGGCAAGTTCGACATCATGGTCGGCGCCAGCTCCAGCGACATCCGCCAGCACGCGACGCTCGAAGTGGCGAGGAAGTAGCGCGGGTTCAGCGCAAATCCGTCGCTTGGCCCTCGCCGACTTCCGCTCGCCGCGCCGCGTTCTGCCGAGCGTGCAGGACGGCTGGAATCCCAAGGGCCCGATCGGCGAGAACGGCAATGTCCTGCGACCAATGCATCGGTCGGCATGGCTGCCTTCCTGCATCGGAGATTCCTCCATGATTTCCACACGGCCACCAATTGGTACATCAAAGTGTGGAAGATCTCCGTACGCAGCTGTGCAAGAGCAAGAAGCACTGACAAATATTTCTGCTATTCGCGACGGAACCAGACGAGCGCAAGCGCGACCATCGCCACCGCAAAGCCAATGAGCACGAGGAGATCCAGCCCCACCGCGAAAGCCGCCGGTTGCACCAGCGCATGGCGCATGAGATCCACTCCATAGGTCACCGGGTTCAGCCGCACGAGTATGGCCATCCACGTCGGCAGACGATCCACGGGGAAGACGCCACCCGAGAGAAAGTAGAGTGGCAGGATGACGAAGTTTGAGATGACCCCGAAGCCCTCGAACGTCTGCATCCGCGTCGCCACGACGACACCCATCGCCGTCATTCCGAGCGATAGGAGCACGATGATTCCGAGGAGGGCGAGCAGCGAAGCCGGGGCCAGGTGCAACCCGACCACCGGAGCGAACAACAACGTGAGGCAGCCCTGTACGACGGTGACGACGGTCCCTGACAGCGTCTTACCCAGGACGATAGTCACCCGCGAGATCGGCGCGACCAACACCTCTTTGAGAAAGCCGAACTCGCGATCCCATATGATGGTCACGCCCTGGAACATGCCGCCGAAAAGCACTGCCATGGCAATCGCGCCGGCGAAGACGAAGTGCTGATAGCCAACGCCGCCCTTGAGTTGCACCGAGGCGCTGAGCCCCTTGCCCATGAAGACCAGCCAGAGCAACGGGCGAGCGAATGCGCCCAGCACTTGGCTGCGGTCACGTAGGAAGCGCACCAAGTCACGCCAGGTGAGTGCCCACATTGCCTCGATTTCGTTCATGTTCGCCGCCTCATACGCACCATGCGACGGAGAAGATCGTGGCTCGACGCCTCGTCGGGACGAATCGAGTGNNCCGGTGAGCGCGATGAACGCATCCTCGAGGGTTGGCTTCTGCAAACTCAGACGTTTTAGCTCGACAGGGAAACCGGCGAGCTTCGCCAGAAACTCCTCGCCATTCGGCACCGGAAACTCCAGCCCGCGGTCGGTCGCCTGCGGATCGCAGCCGAAGCGCGCGCGCAGCTCCTGCGTGGCTTTGGCATCGTCCGCGGTGGTGAGTGTCACCCGCTCTTCGCCGGCCCGGCGCATCAACTCATCAGGCGATCCTTCGGCGATCAGCTTCCCGTGATCGATGATCGCCAGACGGTCGCAGTTCTCCGCCTCGTCCATGTAGTGCGTGGTCAGAAAGATGGTGAGCTGCTCACGTTCGCGCAGGTCATGCAGTCGCTCCCACAGCGCACGACGAGTTTGCGGATCGAGCCCGGTCGTGGGCTCGTCGAGGAAGAGGATGCGCGGCTGGTGCAGCAGCGCGCGCGCCACCTCGAGTCGCCGGCGCATGCCGCCTGAAAACGTTCGCACGCGATGGTCGGCCTCATTGGAGAGGCCAATCCACGCAAGAGCCTCATTGATGCGCGCGCGACGCTCCGCACGCGGCACCGCGTAGATCATGCAGTGGATCTTCAGATTCTCGCGCGCAGTGAGACGGTCGTCGACGGAGGGATCCTGGAAGAGAAGACCGATGGAACGGCGAACCGACGCCGGCTCGGCGACCACGTCGTGCCCGGCGACGCGCGCCCGCCCTTCGGAGGGCTGCAGCAAGGTGCACAGGATCTTGATGGTCGTCGACTTGCCGGCGCCGTTGGGGCCGAGAAAGCCGAAGATCTCGCCCGACGGAACCACAAACGACAAGCCGTCAACCGCAGCCAACTCCCCGAAGTGGCGCGCCAGCCCCTCGACTTCGATGGCGGCAGCCGTAGAACCGGTCGACATTGTGCCGCACGCTACTACGCTTCGAGCAAACCTCGCCAGGAATCCTCGGGGTCACGGCCGGCAGCACTTCTTGTACTTGCGCCCGCTGCCACATGGACAGGGCTGGTTCGGGCCGACCTTGACGAGCGCCTGCCCCACCCTGGAGCGCGGCACTGCGACGAAGCTTCCGAGCGGCAGCCCGGCCTGACAGTGCCTGGCCAATCGCTCCATGACCGGCCGAGCATGCCGGAAGAACTGCTGGTACGCGAGACAGAGGTAGGACAGTCCCAACTCGCCGGTCGGGCCTCGCGTGATGCGGTCCTTGGGGCAGCCGCCGTTGCACCAGGCGAGCACGTCGCACTGACGGCACACTTGCGGCAAAGCGTCGCGTTTCCGCTGGCCGAACGTGTGCAGCGCCCGATCGTCTATCAGATCACCCAGCGGACGATCGAGAAGATTCCCGATCCGGTGATCGGGATCGACGAAATGGTCGCAGGCATAAAGATCGCCATCATGCTCGAGCACGGCCACGTCTCCGCAGGTTTCGCGGAAGATGCACAAGGCATGCGGCAGGCCCAGAGCCGGTCGCAGCGCCTCGTCAAAGAATTGCACCACCACGCGGCCAAGATCCCGACTGATCCACTCGTCGAACACCGCGCACAGAAAATCGCCCACGGCCTCGGGCCGAGCGGTGCGCGCGCTCACACCACCCGGTGCGCCTTCCTGTCGCTCGACCAAAGGCAAGAACTGCAGGGACTTGAGCCCGAGCTCACGGAAGAAATCGTAGACACGGGTCGGCGCCTGTACGTTTTCGGCGTGCAGGACGCAGAGCACATCGCAACGAACACGGCGTCGCAAGAGCAGGCGAAATGCGCGCACGGCCTCGCGCTGGGTCGGCCGGCCGGCCAGGCTACGCCGGTACCTGTCGTGGAACTCGGGCGGGCCATCCAGGCTCAGCCCCACAGAGAAGCCCTCGGCGGCCAGAAAATCCGCCCAGTCCTCGTCGAGCAACACGCCGTTCGTCTGGATCCCGTTGCTGATCGAGCGTCCGGGGACCGCGTGCTTGCGCTCGAGTTCAACGATGCGGCGAAAATAGTCGAGCCCGAGGATGGTGGGCTCGCCCCCATGCCACTCGAAGTGCGTGGATCGGCCCGGCGAGGTTTGCAGGCGTTGGGCGATGTACTGCTCGAGCAAATCGTCGGCCATGCGGCGTGGCCGGTCGGCAGGGAAAAGTCTCTCCTTGGCGAGGTAGTAGCAGTATTCGCACCGCAGGTTGCAGCGCGGCCCAGCCGGCTTGGCCATGATCAGGCAATCGCGCGGAGGTGACTCTCGGGACAGCAAAGGTCTTCTTGCGCCTCTCCGAATGGCAGACTTTCAGGCACGCTGCCAGACTCACCCGCTCTCCACTACCAGCGCGTGGTCTCGCTCGTGGGTCCGCGCGCGCGGCACGCGCAGGAAGTACAGCAACGGCAGCACCGCCAAAAAGGCTATCGCTTGCAGGAAGAACGCCTTTTCAAACGCCAGCATCATCGACTGAACACTCACCTTTCTCTCGAGCGCCGCTAGCGCGCTGATCTGGGCTTGGCCCGGCGTAAACCCGTGCGAGAGCAGACTTGCGCGCGTCCTCTGCAGAAAAGCCGCGACCTCCGGCCGAGTGTCCGTCACGGCCAACAGCAGACCCGCGCGCGCCCCGATCGAGAACCTCGTGAGCAACATGGCGAAGATCGCCAGCCCTGCCGAGCCGCCGATCTGGCGCACGAACGAATTGAGCCCCGCGGCGTCAGCAAGCTTGTGCCGCGGGATGCTGCTCAGCGCGGCCGTGGTCAGCGCCACGAACAGGAAGGAAAACCCGACGCCCGTGACTGACATGGGTAGCAGCAGATCGACCGTCGAGGTGTCGAGCGTCATGTGACTGAACTGTACCGAACCCACGGCAAAGAGCACGACTCCCACACCAACCATCACGGCCGGCGGAAGCCGGTTGTAAAGCCGGCCGGCAATCGGCATGGCCACCATCATGGCAATCGCCCTGGGTACGAGAGCGATACCGGCCTGCATTGCCGACATGCCTTGCAGCTCCTGCATGAAGACCGGCAACAAGAACATGCTTCCCATCAGCATGGCGAACTGAATGCCACCGATCGCCGTGCCCGCCAGGAAGGTTTTGTCGCGAAACAGCCTCAAATCAACAGCCGGAGCGGTGGCCGTCAGTTCGCGAACGATGAACGCCGCCAGGGCGACCAGCGCCACGGCGCCCGTCATGCAGATCTCGGTCGACTCGAACCAGTCCTGGGTCTGCCCTTCCTCCAGAAAATACTGCAAGCACGCCACGCCAATGCACATCAACGTGATCCCGACCCAGTCGAGGTGGCCGCGCTGAGCCTCGGCTCGCGCCCGGTTGGCGCGGGCGATGTCCTCAGGCTCGTGTACGAACCGTGAAACCGCCATTAGAGCCAGCACGCCGATGGGCAGGTTGATGTAGAAGATCCACGGCCAACTGTAGTTGTCGGTGATCCACCCGCCCAAGGTGGGGCCAACCGCAGGGCCGACCATGATGACGACAGCGAAAAGCGCCATCGCCATTCCCTGCTCCTCCTTCGGAAAAGTCTGGCGGAGGATCGCCTGCTGCGAGGGTTGCAGTGCACCTGCTCCAAGTCCCTGCACAGCCCGAAAAATCACCAGAGTCAGGAGCGACCTGGCAAGACCGCATAGAGCCGACCCGATGATGAACAGAGCCAGGCTCGCCATGTAAATCCGCTTCTGGCCGAACAGCCCTCCCAGAAAGCCGGTAAGCGGCATGATCATCACGGTCGTGACGATGTAGGCGGTCGAGATCCAGGTGATTTCCTGTAGTGTGGCGCCGACCGAGCCGCGGATGTGGGGCAGCGCCACATTGACGATCGACGAGTCAACCGTCCCCATCACCGCGCCAAAGCCCACGGCCGCAGCCACGACCCACTTGTTGGTGCCGGGCTGTGCGGGCTTCTGGGTCATCGGTTGAGCCTTCAAGCTCCTGTTGCGTGAGCGAGAAGAACGCTCGCCATCGCCCGCGCGTAGCGCGCGCGAACCAAGTTCAGCCGCACTTGGGTCAGGGCGGACTGGGCATCCAGCAGGTCCGTCACAGTGGCAGTCCCTGCACGCACCTGCACGTCGGTTACGCGGTACGCTTCCTCAGCACTGACGATGGCCTCGGTCGCAAGCGTGACCGCGCTGCTGGCCGCGTCCAGTTCGGCCGCACATCCCGCGACCTCGGTGGCTATCTTGCGTCGCAGGAGTTCCTCCTCGACTTGCACCGCATCCGCGTCGTGTCTCGCCCCCGAACCCTCGTAGTACTTCGCACCCCAATCCCAGGCCGTCCAGCTCACCCGAATACCGAGCCAGCTAGCATCCGCAGGCGCGAGTACCTCCCCACGGATGTGCTGGTACGCCCCCACCACACTCAACCCCGGAAGCAGATCCAGTCTTCGGCCTCGAGCGCGTGACCGCTCCGCCTCGGACCGCAATCTTGCCGACTGCAGGTCCAACCGGCGCTCAAATGCCTGATCGAGCAGATGTTCCAGGGGCCCCGGAGCCTCAATCTCGTGCTCGATTTCCGTCGGTTCCTCGAAATCGATCGAGGTGTCCTCAGGTCCGCGTCCCACTATCTCCATAAGCCGCGCCCGCGCGACCTGCTCGTTTGCATGCGCCTGTATCTCTTGCTGCCGCGCAGTCGCTAGCGCCACCTTCACGCGCAACAGTTCCCCACTCAGCGCAACCCCTGCACTAAGTCTCGATTGGGTCACCCGCGTCTGCTCCAGCAATTGCTCGACCGATGTGTGCGCGGCGCTCACAATCGCCCGCGCCTCGAAGAGCGCGAGAAAGCCGAGCCGTACCGCCTCGCGCAGGTCCAGCTCAGCCGCGCGAGCCGTTTTCAAGGCAGCTTCTGCCGTATGGTCGAGCGCGGACTTCTCCGCCGTAAGAGACAGCAAGCCAAGCAGAGGCTGCTCAACTGACACGGTGAACACGTTGGTATCCACATCGCGCGCGTGAAAGGTTTCGCCCAGCAGCGTGGGATTCCACGGATCTCGATATCGCGTCTGCTCGTCCGCCAGTCCCACGCGGGGCAGTAACTGCCCACGCAACGCCCGGGCCGCGTCCCTTCGAGCATCCGAACGCGCACGCGCGGCTGACACTGATGGACTCGTGCGCATCGCCTCGTCAATCGCCTGTTGCAAGGTCAATCTGCGTGCGGGCTCAGCCACAGCAAGACTGGGAACCAAGCAGAGCAAGACAGCAACAATTGCACGCATAGCCTATTTGCCGTTGGTGAAGACGGTGACGTTGACGCTGAGCCCTGCGCGCAATGTGAGACCGGGTGGTAACCCACTCCAGACGATGCGGGTCGGAACACGCTGGACGACCTTCACGAAGTTTCCGGAAGCATTGTCGGGTGGCAACAGTGAGAAACGCGCACCGGTTCCGCCCGAAAGACTCTCGACCCGTCCCTCCAGTCTGTGTCGCCCGTAGGCATCGACATCCACGACTGCGCGATCACCGGGCTTCATGTTTTCTAGCTGCGTCTCCTTGAAGTTGGCAATCACGTAGGTCTGATGGGGCACCAGCATGGCAAAGGGTTGCCCCGCGGCGATGAGCTGCCCAACCCGCGCCGTGAACCTCGAAACCACGCCATCCGCAGGTGCGACGATCGTCGTGTACTCAAGCTGCTTCTTTGCGAGTTCGAGGGTCGCTTCCGCACCTTGCACTTTTCCTCGGGCGAGTTCCGCCTGCGCGTGCGCGGCGGCCATCTGGGCGTCAATCGGCGCTGATTGTGCCAACTTGCCCTCTGCCTCACCTACGCGGCTGTGCGCGACGTTATGCTGCTGCTCCGCAACTGCCAACCCCGCCTTGGCTTGCGCAACCGCCGCGTGCGCAGTGTCGTATTTTGCCTGGGCGTGGTCAAGCTGCTCCGGAGTGGCCGCATTGGCGGCACGCAGCTCTCTCGTTCGGCCAAGGTCGTCCTCCGCGCTCTTGGCTTCCGCGTTGGCGCGCTCCAACTGCGCCTTGGCTGCCTCCACCTGAGCCCGGGCACTCGCGACCGAATCCACCGAGCTGGAGACCATTGCCCGCGCACTCGTGAGCCCGCCTTTGACAGTCGCGCTGACCACATGCTCCTGGGCGAGCGCCATGTGCAATTGTGCGTTCGCGATGTCCAGCTCCGCCGCCGCCTGCGCGGTCCTGGCCCTGAACTCCACGTCGTCGAGCTTGAGAAGCAAGTCGCCCTTCTTGACCGCTTGATTGTCGGAAACTGCGCATTCGACGACCTCGCTGCCGACTTTGGCGGCGAGCTGCACGACATCAGCCTCTACCTGGGCATCATCTGTGGTCTCTTGTCCCCGCGTCACCACAAGATAGATGCCCAGGGCAAACAGCGCCGCGCCGAGAGTTCCAGCAAAGGCTAGCCAGGCTGTGCGGCCTCTCTTGCTTTTGCGGGCAGGTTTGTGCTTCACGGAACCTGCTGCGTGCATCCGCTCCGGATCAGCCTGTTCGGGATTGTGGTGAGTGGACGACGTGTCAACGGGCAATTCGAGTGGGCGGACAGAGTCCGACAGAGCGGAATCACGTGGGCGCGACGGGTGACTCAACTTGCGACCTCCGAAGCGCGGGACTCCCGGGTGCCCCTGTCGCCGTCTTTGGGTTCAGCCACGGGAGTCACCCCTCCCGGGCGATGTGGGCGCGTTACCGCCGATTCCATGTAGGCAGATCTGGAGAGCCAGGTCGAAGCGGTGGCGCGCCGAAGTGCGGAAGTGGTCACGCTCCGCGAGAAGGCCCGCGCCACGAATGAGGCCCCTTATCATGTAGGCAACTTCTTCAGGGTCTTTGCCATCGAGGTCCCCGGGGCTGGTCGAATTCTTCTTGATCCATCTGGTTAGCCCCTCGATGAAGGCATCCTCGCGCAGCATGGTTCCGCGACGCTTTCGCGCGATCTCGCTGCGACGATTGGACTCGAAGACGAGCCTGCGGGCCTCGCCCCACCTATCGGACAATTCTGCAAGGCGTCTGAACAGAAACTCGAGCCTCTGGGAAAAACTGAGGCCAGCGGGAGGCTCGGTATCGAATGCTTCGCGGATCTCGTCCACGATGGAGGCGAAGAGCCCGTCGATGATCTGCTGCTTCCCCTTGAAGTAGGCATAGAGGGAGGCCGCCGTGTAGCCTGCCTCGTTTGCGATGTCGTGAACGGTGGCCCGTTCAGTGCCCAGGCGAGCGAAGACGCTCGCCGCAGCGTACAGAATATCCTTGCGCGTATGTTCGATCTCGCGCTGGCGCCGAGCCGGACGAGCCATGGGTTTGTCTCCAATCGCGAATTCCGATGCATGTATACTGGAATAGTTGCTATAGTCAACTGTAAGAAGAATTCAACGGAGAACAGAATGCGCATCACGACCGATTGGATTTGTCACGACGGTCGCCTCGGGTATCTCGCGTGGCCCGAGCGCGCGGCCACGCCCCTTCCCGCGGTCTTGGTCATCCAAGAGATATGGGGCGTCGATGCCCACATCCAGGACGTCACCGTCCGGCTCGCCAGCGCGGGCTACGCGGCATTCGCCCTCGATCTGTACGCCACAAACGGCCGGCGGCCTGAGTCGATGACGGTCGAGCGCATTGCCGAGGTTCAGGCGTTCATGAACACCCTGCCACGGACCACCTGGACGAATCCTGCGGAGCGCGATGTTGAGCTGGCGAAGCTATCGGAGCCCCTGCGTACGCGAATCAACGAAACCCACAAGGCGCTGTTCGCCGGAATCGAGTCTCTCGACCGGTTTGTGCCGCCTCTCGTGGCCACAACGTGCTACCTGCGCCAGAGCTGCCCTGTCTCCCGAGGTCAGAAGGTAGCCTGCGTTGGCTTTTGTATGGGAGGCGGGCTATCGGCGCTGCTGGCCTGCAACGACCCGGAACTTTCGGGCGCGGCGGTCTTTTACGGCAACGCTCCTCCTGCGGATCTCGTGCCGAGGATTGCTTGCCCGGTGATCGGCTTCTACGGTGGCCTCGATCAACGAATCAACGCAGGCATCCCGGCGTTCGCCGAGGCAATGAGAGCTGCGGGGAAGCGCTTCGAGCACCGGATCTACGAGGGAGCGCCGCATGCCTTCTTCAACGATACGCGACCCAGCTATGAGGTGCGTGCGGCCCGCGCTTCCTTCGCACGCCTGCTCGAATTTCTGCAAGGGACCACCGGCACCTGAACCTAGGAAAGTGCCGCGCCCGCCATCCTCGACGGTTTCTACCTGGGCGAGGAAACCGGCACCGCGGTTGCGAACGTCCTGTTCGGCGACGCCAATCCCGCCGGCCGTTTGCCCTGGACCGTGCCGCGTTCGAGCGGCGCCGTGCCCGCCTATTACAACCACAAGCCTTCCGCCACGCGCGCCATCAGAACCCGGATCTCAGAACGCGATGAAGAGTTCTGTTCCCACTGGAGTCGATTGGCCTTCGATGGAGGTGAACACGTTCCTGCCGAAGTAGAAAGGCAGCCCCCAGTCGAAATACG
>PMJE01000481.1:10607-10802 GCA_003157315.1 Myxococcales bacterium
AGCCGACAAGCTTAGCGTGGAGGTAGGACAGTAGAATCCAGAGAGCGATCCGGTACAGGCGGGGATGCCCGTGGTGCCGCTGTCCAGGAAGAAGATCGCATTGGAGCCAGTGTCCACGAATGCCTGCGAATTCGTGCCGTTGGCGGGGTACTTGGTCAGAAAGGTGCCCGTGCTATCGAGCGGGAGCACCGTCGC
>PMJE01000176.1 GCA_003157315.1 Myxococcales bacterium
TTCGAACGTGAGTGGACCGCGGATCGAAGTTAGCTATTGCACACAGAGCCCACAGAGGCCGCGGAGCCGGATGAGAAACGGAAGTCCTGAGGAGAGCGCGTTGCGCGGCAAGCTGGGAATTCCGCCGGAGGCGAGCCGAGTCCTGGTGTTTGGCGAAACCAGCCACTGGGATCCCAACTGGCTGCATACCACTGAGGAATACTACCAGCTCTGCATTCCGCGGATCTTTGAGCGTGCCTTGCGGGAGCTTGAGCAGGAACCGCGCCGGGTCTTTTCCCTGGAAAGTCTTTTCTTCCTGCGGCGGCACTGGCAATCCAACCCGGCCCAGCGTGAACGGCTGCGTAGCCTGGTCAACCAGAGCCGCCTGCGCCTGACCGGCACGGGCATCACCACGCCCGACACCGTGTTGCCCGACACCGAGGCCATTTTGCGCGACTACGCCGACGGACAGCGCTGGCTGAAAGACAACGGCATGAGCGTCGAGCCACGGCTGGCCTACCTACCTGACGACTTCGGCCATTCGCCCGCGCTGCCCACCCTGCTTACCGCCTTGGGCTTTGACATGGCCGCGATCACGCGCATTGACGGCATGTATTTCGTTGGCAGCGACTATCGCCGAAAATCGGCCTTCCCGCTGCCCGGATCAAGCGCAGAGTTGCTGGCCAAGCAGCTCAAGACCGCCGACTTCGTGTGGCGTGGCCCGGATGGCTCGCAGGTCCTGTGCCACTGGAATGCCTTTAGCTATTTTCAGGGCGATCTGCTGGCTCACATCGGCGTAGTTCGCTGGATGGACCATATCTTCGGTTTTCCCTGGCGAACTGAGGCCCACGTCGCACGCCGCATTCATCGCTACGTCCGTGACCTCGCGCCCCTGGCTCGCACGCCCTACCTGTTTTGTCCGATCGGAGGCGACTTCAATGGGCCAATCGCAGGCTTGGTGGAGCTGCTCGACCGCTACAATCGCACCCGCTACAACACCAGCGGGGTCTGGGCGCTGAACGCGGGTCTGGACGACTATCTTATGCTGGTGGCTTGCCATCGGTCCGCGCTTCCCGTGCTGAGCCTGGACCCCAATCCCTACTGGATGGGGTTCTATGCCAGCCGGCCAGAGGCCAAGCGGCGTGCCAAGCGCATTGTGCGCAAGCTGGTCATCGCGGAAAAACTGACCGTGCTGCCGGCTCTGGCAGGCCCGAGTTCATCCAAGGGCGGCATACGTGTCGAGTCCGAGATTGCCGGCGATCTGCGCGCGGCCTGGGATCTGGCGGTGTTGAGCAATCATCACGACTTCATTACTGGCACGTCGCCTGATCGCATTTGGTTGCAGGAGCAACAGCCCTGGCTTGCACAAGCCGAGGGGCTGGCCGACCGCGCGCTGGCGCGCATTCGCGCCATCCGGCCCCCGGCACCCAGGTTCCCCGCCAGCCCGCTACCGGCCTTCAACCTCGACGCCGGGACGCTGGTGGCAGAGACCGACATGTATCGCGTGGAACTTGGCGAGCAACAAGGCGGCGCCATCACCAGCTTCCGCCTCACAGGATCGGTCCAGGAGTTGCTTTCTGGTCCGGCCAACGATCTTGTCAGCTATCGCGACAGCGGTGGCTTGTGGCGCCTGGGTCACGAGTTTTTCGGCGGGACCTTTGTCGAGCAGTCACGCGCTAGTCAGGCACCGGCGCGCATCAGGGTGAATGCGCGGGATGGCGTGCTCGAGGTACGCGTCGACTCGGAATTTGACGAGCGGCCATTCGTGCGCTGGCTGTGGCTGCGCAAGAACTCGCCGGTGCTGCGCATGCGCCTGGAAGGTTCGGCCCTGCGTGGCCGGACCATCACCTGCCGTTTCCCGACCCGACTGATTTCACCGGCACTAACCATGGATGTGCCCGGCGGGATTGTGGAACGTCCAGCGCACAAGCTCTTTCGTCCAACCTTCTGGCCCGCGCGTTCGTTCGCGCATTTATGCGATCAACGCAGCGATGTCGGGCTGGCCGCTTTTCTGGGCGGGCCTGCCGCAATCGCCAGCGACGGGGCAGGGGCCCTGGAGTGGATCGCCCTGCGCTACGCGCCCCGCGAGACGGCATTCCACTTCTTGCCAATTCTCGCGCACCCGGCGTCAGGGACTGATCCGCACCAGGGCCAGCTTGACTACGCCGTGTGGTTCACTCCTGGGGGAGATGCCCGGAGCAACCGCTTGCCTTTTCACGTGCGGCGGGCCTTGCGAGCCGCTTTGTTCGGCCCGCATGAGCCTGACCTCGACGACCTGGCCAATTCAGTCATGCTGGTCGACCGCGACGACGTGCAAGTCTCTGCGCTCAAACCGGCCTTCCAGGGCCATGCGGTGGTGGCCCGTTTGGCGAGCTACGCGCGCGCCGCAGTCGAGGTACGCCTGTCGTGCCCCAGTCGCCCAATCCGCAGCGCCACCCTGTGCGACGCCCGTGAACGCGAGATTTGCGATCTGGAAGTGGGCAGCGACGGCGTAGTCGTGCCGATGCCGTATGCATTGGCCAGCGTGCTGGTGTGGTTCTAGCCCACAGTCCCGCCACGGCTGCGCCCGATCTTCGCCCGCTCCCGCAATCTTGGCAAGCAGCCTCTGCGCCGTTCTATGGGGCAGCGGACCTGTGAGCAATGCCCAGTTCGGATGCCACAGCGGCGAAACGAGTGTCGGCGGACCAAAGTTGGTGACGTTGCACGATCGCGGAGGCGAGAAGGTGCACATCAACCCAACCGAGACCACGACCAAACAGGCGTCGCGCGCGTACAAAGGTGACGACCTCAGGATGGGCGACTGTGTCCGCTTGGTGCATCTGCGCGTAGGCGGCGAGAAGCTTGCTGCGACCGCCGAGGTCGCTGACCAGAAGCTCGCCGAATACCATGGCGTGCCCGACCACCTCGTCAAGACCGAGAAGCCGATCGAGTTCCTTGGCGTAGGGTTGGTGGTTGCCAAGAAACCGTATCCACACCGAGGTGTCAGCCAGGACCATCACGCAACCTTGCGTTTTGCCGGGGCCTTCAACTTCGCCCCCTCACGCC
>PMJE01000213.1:0-15579 GCA_003157315.1 Myxococcales bacterium
TGTGGCTGATGCTGCAGCAGGATCGGCCTGACGACTATGTCATTGCGACGGGTGAGTCACACTCGGTGCGCGAGGTGCTGGACATCGCCTTTGGCACGCTCGGCCTGGATTGGAAGAAATACGTCGAGACCGACCCGCGCTACTTGCGTCCGACTGAGGTGGACCACCTGCGCGGCGATGCCAGCAAGGCGTCTGCCAAGCTGGGCTGGAAACCGCGCGTGCGGTTCCGCGAACTCATCGAAATGATGGTACGGTCTGACCAGGCTGACGTGCGAGCTGCGCTCGCCGGCCGCGCACCCCAGACTTAGAGCACCCGTCGCGAGCCCGTCTTGCCAAGAACACTCATCGTCATTCCAACCTACAACGAACGCGAATGCGTCGAACCCATCGTTGCCGCTGTGCGGGCTGCCGTGCCGGATGCGACGATTGAGATAGTTGACGACAACTCGCCGGACGGGACAGGCGACCTGGCCGACCAGATAGCCGCGCGCGACCACCAGGTTCGCGTGCTGCACCGGACACAGAAGGCCGGCCTGGGCGCTGCCTACATGCATGCCTTCACCGAGGCGCTGGCCGAAGGGTGGGACCGCATCGTGCAGATGGACGCGGATTTTTCGCACAATCCGGCCGATGTGCCGCGGCTTCTGCAGGCGCTGGACGCGGGCGCCGACATGGCGGTGGGGTCGCGCTATGTATCGGGTGGCGGCACCGAGAACTGGGGCATGGGCCGGCGGATCATCAGCCGCGGGGGCGGGCTCTATGCCCGCATGGCTCTCGGGGTCGGGGTTCACGATCTAACCGCCGGGTTCAAGGCATGGAAGGCCGCCACCCTGCACGGGATCAACCTTGCGGCGGTCAATGCGCGCGGCTACGGCTTCCAGATCGAGATGACCTACCGGGCCCTGCGCGCCGGTTTCCAAGTGCGCGAAGTGCCGATTCTGTTTGTCGACCGCCGCGTGGGTCTCTCCAAGATGTCGGGCTCGATCTTCTTCGAGGCCTTGACTTTGGTTTGGCAGCTTCGTTTCAGGGTCGCCCGCGAGAAAGTTAGCTAGTCAGACTGCCATGTCCAAATGTCCGATAACAGATATTATGTCAACTAGCCAAGCTGGCTGATTCCAGTGGTTGACGAGACGCCGCCGCTCAGTCAAACGTCGGTTCGAGACTGCGCTGTTTCCGGGTGCGCTGCTCGCGCAACTCGGCCAGTGCGAGGTCGAGTTCGGGAGAACGTGCGTCCTGGGCTTCGATGGCTGCGATGGCCTTGTCAAGCGCCGCGATGTCGACCACCGCACGGGTGCGCAAGGCTGCGTACATCTCGCTGAACTGGGCGTGAAAAGCTTGCAGCTCGTCCCCGCGGCGCAGTTGGCGTAGCACGGGCGGCAGGTGATCATCGCGAATGCGTCGGCAGGTGGTGGCGATGTTGTGCAGTGGCCCCGCCACCTTGTGGGTCAGCCAAATCCCCACGGCGGCTATGGAAAGCACCAGTACGAGACCGAATCCCGCCATGCCGTAGAGAACGATGCGATCATTTGCCTGGAACCGGGCCCGCAATTCGGCCCCGGCAGCCGGATCGGCTTGTACAGTCAGAAGCACGATGCGCGAGGATTCCTGGGTGGCCTGATAGACCTTGTAGCCGAGCACGCCGGTGAGAAACACGGCCACCGCGAGAATGAAAGCCGTGTAGCGAAGCTGCAGTCCCACGTCGAGCAAGTAGTTGCGCAGCTTGCGCTTGTGTGCGAATGACGGCCTGTCAGATTTCTCATTTTGCTGGGTCATACTTGTCTCTCCTCCCGGATCCCGGCTAGCCCCCTTGAGAACGGAAGAATTCAAGAAGACTGTCGCCCAGTTGGCCGGCGGTGGCTTCGATGCATTCCCTCCGGGCGGTCAGCTTGTCGGCATCCCGCCTGCCCGCCTGTACGGCGGCCCCCGCGCTGGTCCAAAGGATGATGCTCTTAGACGGCCAGCGCGCAACCATGAGTTTGATCTCGCAACTGGTTTCCCCTACACCGAAAACTTCCTGCAAGCGCGACACGTTGCCGTCGACGAGAAAGCCGAGCTGCGGGGTGTGCCCTCGACCCTTGGCCGGCGTTTCAGAAAAGGTCAGCTTGGGCAGTTTTTGCAGAGCTTGCCTGAGCGAGGTCTGCAGCAACGCAAGGATGCTAGTGTCGGCAAGCTTCACGCCCCCGGAAAACGGGCCGACGGTCACAAAGATCTTTCGGTCCTTGACCTCCTGATCTTCGAGCGCCGAAAGCGCGATCTTGATCTGGGTGCTGACAAAAGCATCCTGCTCGTGGCCCAGCAGCGCCTTGAGCGCTGGTGCCGCGGACCCGCCGCCCAGCTTGCCCAGCGACTGCGCCGCCATGGCTCGCACCGACCTGTCCTCATCGTCAAGTGCCTTGATGAGCGCATTCGTCCCGCCCTTGTCACCGAGCTTGCCCAAGAGCAGCGCAGCCTGCACCCGCACCTTGAAGCTGGAATCGGTCAGCAGGGCCTTGCTTAGGTCCTCCACCTTGCCGGCCCAGCCCACCCGCGCTGCCACCAGCACAGTGAGCACCGTGGCGAGCACGGCCATGAGTACGCGCGCTCGAGAGCTCATCCTGAGGTGCGCAGCCTCGGAGAAGGCCCGCTCGAGGGTAGCTCGATGACAAAGGCCGATCCACTTCGGGGGATGTCCTCTACCCAGATGGTCCCACCGTGTACTTCCACAATCAGTTTTGCGAGAGCCAGCCCCAGGCCATGACCGATGGGCACATGCTTGCTTGCCTGGGAATAGGGCTCGAAGATTCGCGCGTGTTCGTCGGCAGGAATGCGGTCATGATCCCCGCCCACACTGGCACGGGTGAGCCCACCCGCACAGGAAATGCGGATCTGGCACTGGTGGTTGCCTGGCTGGCGCAAGATGTGGGCAATCAGATTCGCCAGAGCTTCCCGGAGGTAGTCAGGGTCACCCAGCACTGGCTGGGCACCGGCCGCGGCCTCTATGGCGATTACCTTGTTGCGGGTCGGGGTCGACGAATCGATGACGTTCTTGGCTTTCTCGGCGAGATCGGCCAAGAAGACCTGTTCTTCGTGCAAGGCGACACGATCCGACTCGAATCGGTCGTAGTCGACAACCGTGCGCAGACCACGCGCCATATCACGAAAAAGGGCACGGCAGTCCTGGACACATTCGTCGACTTCACTCTTGCGGGAGACGCTGCCGAGGGACGCCAGCTCATGAGCCAAGAATTCGAAATTCGCCTGCACCGCGCCGATCGAGTTCTGCAGATCGTGGATCAACCCACCCACCCAGCGGCGTCGTTCCCGCATGGCTGTGCCCTGAACCATGCGCTTCTTTTCTTCGCGCCGGTAGAGCACCTGGGTTCGCAAGAGAGCCCACACCCGAGCCCGCCTTGCGTCGACACTGGTGGTGGGGGAGAAAATCGCATCCGCGCCCGCAGTCACGGCGCGCAGTTGCAGGGCCTCGCTGCTCTTGTCATCAGTCCAGAGAATGACGGGTACGAAATGCGAGCGGGCGTTGGCTTTAATGCGTGCGCAGAGGTCGACACCACCCGCCGCTGTAGCCCGGGACTCGATCACAACGAGATTCGGGCGATGCAGGAGCACCTCTTCGAAGGCCATATCCGCACTGCTGGCCACTTGGACATTGGTGCCCTCGGACTTGAGAAACTCCACCAGCGGGCGCGCCGATGGTCGGCTCGACGCAACCACCAGGCATTCGACCTGACCCGGGGTTGCGGCGACGTCGTTTCGTGTCGTCCGTTCGCTGGAAAGCATTCGACGGCGTATCCCGCGCCGGGAATCAAGGTATCAAGAAACGCACAATTTTTCAACGCTTAGCACCACGTATCCATGCATGCAGCTAAAGCGCACATGTAGGTTTTTTGACTTCATTGTGGGTTATGGCACCGTGTCAGCATGAGAACCCGCGATTTCACTGGCCAAGCGCCCCTCCCTCCCCTGCAAGAAAAGCGTCAGCACCTCCGCTTCGACAAGGTCTTCCCAGTTCGACTGGAGTCGATTCTGTTCGGCGAGCTGGACTGCGTGGCCCGCAATGTTTCGGCGGGCGGGATTTTTGTGGAGATCAGCGAGCCTCTCCCCCTGGGAGCGCATGTGCGGGTCTCGTTCCTCAGCGCTGACAGTTCGGCTGAGATCGTTGCGCTGGGCGAGGTGAAAAATCACTACTTTATGAACTTTGCGAAGCAAGGCCTGACCCATTCTGTTTCCGGCATGGCGGTTCGGTTCTACGCCTTCGAAAATGAGAGCCAGCAGATCTTGGCGGACTGCTTGGACCGTTTTCGCGTGCTGAACTAGCCCCCTACTCTGCTAGCTGCGCTCGCACCACGACCGGCCCCTTCAGCGCAACCGTCGTGTCAGGGTCAATGGGAACTTCTACGTCCCGGGGGCCTTCCGCGATGGTGAGGGTCCTGGTTCCTTCTCGGACGCTGAGTTCGTAGCGTCCCGGCAGCACGCCGGTTACCAGAAAGCGCCCATCCTTGTCGAGCGCGCCCACTGCTGGCCTGGGGAAGCCCAGCGAGGGTGCGTGCCCGAGCAGCAGCGCGCGGGTGTCGGATGACAGGCGAAAGCCGGGCCGAGGAATCACCTGGCCGGTCACGCGTGACCCTTTGTGGTCGAGACGAAGCTCGACCGTGACGTCGCCCTTTTCGGCCAGTTCAATCTTTTCTGGAGGATAGGCCAGCATGTCGCCTCGACGCGCCCACAGATAGTAGGTGCCGGCAGCGAAGTGATCCTGGGCGAAGCTGCCCTCCGAGTCGGTGGTCCAAAAGATGGGCAGGGTCGGCGCGCCAGGGACGTCGGACAGCACCGCCGCGACGGTGGCATTGGGCTCAGGCGATCCGTCGGCGTTGTTGACCACGCCGCGGATCACGGTTCCGTGCGACAGCTTCACGGTAAGCCGCACTGCCGGGGCGGTGAGCGCGTTCTTGGTGGTGACCNNGGTGACCGACTTCCAGCCAAACTTGGAGACGCGCAGAGAATACCTGTGGGCTTCCAGGCCGCCGAGAATAAAGGTTCCGTCTGTGCCCGAGTGGGCCTCACTGACCGCAATTGCGTCTTCGGGTGCTCGCACCGCCTGCAGCAACGCACCTGTTACCGGGGCGTTGGTCTCGGCGTCGACCACGCGGCCGCGAGCACCCGACTCTGCGCCCATGCGGAAGGTTCGCGTGGCAGCAGCGCTGGTCACGCCAAGCTTGTCCGGCGCTAGACGGTCAACGATTTCGCTGGCCAGGCCGGTGCGACGCAGCCGCAGCGCATAGGTCCACGGACCATTGCGCAGGTGAAGCTTGAAGGTGCCGTCCTTGGCCGATACCTCGTCGCCGAGCGGTGTGAACTGCGTACCCCGCGCGACCCAGATGTCGACATGCACCCCCTCCAGCCGGTGCCCCGCCTCATCGGTCACGCGTCCAGAAAAGATCACTTCCGGCCGATCGGCCGTGTCGCGGTTGAACAGGGCTCGATGGAAGGCCAGCTCTGAATCGAGCACGCAGTGCGATCCGGGGGTCCAGGGCAAGGCACAAGCTGGCGCCAGCGCGGAGCAGAACTCTATGCATTCCTCGGCATCCTTGGGATCGCACACCCGGGGCCGCGACTGAAATGCCTCCAGAAAGGGAGTCTCGCCCTCACGGCCGACGCAATAAAGACAAGCATCGGGCTGCTCCACACACAGGACGCCGCGAGGAGACGCGGTGGTGACGTCGGCGGGCCGTGCACTCGACACCTGGACCGAGCGCTTGCACGCCGGTAGCGCGACAAACAACGCCACCGTGAGGCAAGCGCAGAACTTCGCGAGGGCATTTCCGTTGGGTTGTCTTGCGCAAGAGCTGGACACAAAGCAAGAGTATAGGATCACGCGCGCTCGGCAAGCGCGCGGATTGGTTGTAGAAGAGCGCCAAGGAGACCAAGCCTTGACCCGTGGCAGACTGATCGTCTTGGAAGGCATCGACGGCTCGGGGACCACCACGCAAACCGAGCGGCTGGTCGAACATCTGCGTCGGCAGGGACGGACTGCGGTTTCCACGCGTGAACCCAGCGCCGGGCCCATCGGTCGCCTGGTGCGCGAGGTCCTGCTCGGCCAGCATCGCATGCCGGGCGGTGCCTCCATCGATGGACGAACCATGGCCCTGCTGTTTGCCGCTGACCGGGTTGACCACTTGCAACGCGAGGTCGAATCCCTCCTGGCGGCGGGAGCTGACGTCGTTTCGGACCGCTATCTCATGTCCTCGCTGGCCTACCAGGCCGAGGAGGCCGATCGCGATTGGGTCGGGTTGTTGGCGCGAGGAGTACGTCCGCCGGACCTGACCATCTTGCTCGACATCCCCGTCGAGGTGGCGGCACAGCGTCGGCACTTGGCTGGGCGTCCCGAAGAACGCTACGACGCGGATTTCTACCTTGGCCGCGTGGCTGACAACTACCGCCGGCTGGCGGGCGCCGACGCATCTGCGGTGATCCTCGACGGCTCCGCAGCACGAGACCAGGTCACCGCCGCCATCGTGGCCACGGTGCAGGCACGCCTCGCATCTGCGGCAGCGCCGTGAGAGGATGGCCCGGCATGCGACGACGTTGCTTTGCCCTTTTGCCTGGCCTGGGCGGTTCAATTGCGTTGCTGGTCACATCCTGTGCGACCAGCACGCCCGACTTGGCCGGCCCAGCATCAGTGGGCGAGCAGCCCACGCCGATCGTAGTGGCCGCCCCTTCCCCTGTGACCGAGCCGACACCGCCCGCCCCACCCGAGCCGGCGGTATGCACGGCATTTGCGAAACCAGGCGTGCTCAAGCGCTCCGCGGTGGTGCGTGTGGTAGACGCTGGCATCGGGCGCTGGCTGGCCGGTGGCGCGGAAGTGGAACGAAAGATCGCGAAGAGTCGTTTTCAGGGGTGGGAGATCCGGCGCCTATATCCGGGTGATCCCTGCTACCTAGCTGTCGACTTGCGGCCATTCGACGTGGTCACTCAGGTGAACGGCAAGTCGATCGAAAAACCCGAGCAAGCCTTCGACGTACTCGGTAGCCTGCGTACGGCCTCGGAACTGGTGGTGGACTTCCTGCGAGATGGCCAGCCGCAGAAGCTAACCCTGCAGATCAGCGACGAATAGTTAGCGCTTCTTCTTGCCGGCCCTACCACGGTGAGGCGCTTTGGCCTTTGCCGGCTTGGCGCCGGCCCCGGCCGGCTGCTCGGCGCCACTGACCGCGCCGCCAGCACCGGGCTTGGCAGCGTCGTCGGCGGCGCCCAGTGCGGGCGCGGCGGGGGCAGCGGGCGGGGGTGCAGCAGCCGGGACAGGCAAAGTGGCAGCGGCTGGCGCGGGGATCGTCGGCGCAGGGGGCGCGACGGGTGCGGGCGGAATGGCTGCGGGTAGCGGAGCGACGGCAGCAGCCGCTGGCGGGACGGTCTGGGTCGAGTGCGCCTTGTTCGCCTTGCCCCTCATCATCAGGACGACCACGACAAACAGGGCCACGATCANNACAGAGCCGTCGTCGACGTAGCGATCCTCCAGTGGCCTCGCGTCGTCGGTCGGCAGCTCCTCCTCGGCGGCTGGTTTGCCAGCCGCCGCCTGCTTGGCCTTGGCGTCAGCCACCATCTGATCGACGTCGCCCTTCTTGAACCAGAGGGTTTCACGGAAGGCAGCGCCAGGCTTTGGCGGCGGGGCCTTGCCGGCCTCTGCAGGCTTGATCCCGCTTCCGCCCAGAGATGGCGCGGCTGCACGTTGCGCGGCAGGCGCTTGCTGCTGCGCCGCCGGGGCGGGCTTGGGGGTTGGGGCCGCCGCGCGAGCCGCGGCCGGCGGTGCAACCGGACGGGCGGCAGGCGCTGGGGCAGCCACGACCGGCTTGGACGGAGCGGCCGCCACAGGCTGGACGGGCGCCGCGGAAGCCATTGAATCGACTGCCATGGTGTCCATGACTGAGATGGTGGGCTCGTCGTTCGCGGGCGCAGGCGCTTTGGGCGAGGGCTTGGTGCCGCGTGCCGCGGCTGCAGGATCGCTGCTAGCCGGCGCAGCCGAGGCAGCCGAGGCAGCCGCCTTGGCTGCCGTGGCCTCGGCGACCATGCGCGCAATATCAGCCTGATTTCCGGCAAAGAGCATGGTCTTGGCCAGCCCCACGTCGCCGCCGGCAGGTCTTGCCGCCCCGCTGGCCGAGGTGCCCGGGGCCGCTGCCTTGACGCCCTCAAGCTCGGTGAGGAAGAGCCGCAGGGTCAAGTGGCGGCGGCTGGAACTCTTGTCCATCGCCTTGAGAATGAGGCGATCGACTTCTACTGAGATGCCTGCGTCGGGCCGCCGCTGGCTGGGTGGCAACACCGGGCTTGACACGTGCATGTCAAGCACGGCCTGCGGGGTGGCGGCCTGGAACGGGGGCTCGCCGGTCAGCATGTGATAGAGGATGGCCGCCAGGCTGTAGGTGTTCGAACGCTGGTCAGCCGGCTTGCCCTGAGCCTGCTCGGACGAAAGGTAGGNNGGCGACACATCGCGATGAACCAATCCGGCCTTCTGTGCCTCAAGCAGCGCCTGGCCGATCTGCCCAACCATGGCCTTGGCGTTTTCCAGGTCGACGGGACCGGATCGTAAAACGCTGGCCAGAGATTCGCCCGGGAAGAGCTCCATGGCGACGAAGAGGCGCTGGTCAGGCAATCTGCCACAATCGATGATGNNTGGTCCCAGCGCGGCCGGGTTCACCAGCTTGAGGGCGACCTCGGTGCCGGTCTGGCTATCGCGTGCCCGCCATACCTCTCCCGTGGTGCCGCCGCCAATGCGTTCGATCGGCTTGAAGCGCGGCTCTGGCGCATCAGGCACGGACTCGAGTCGTTGCGGGCCGTCCGCCGTGGCACATGTCTCCAGCGGACAGAAGTTGGCGTCGTCGGGGTACTTCGACTTGCAGTTTGGACAGGTTTTCATCCGGTACCTGAGCTGAAATCGCTTCGCCTGCGAGGACAATTCCTCGACAGAAGCGAAGTGGGCGAATCCTATGCCGAAGGCACCGGGGAAAGCAACAATGGTTCCACGCCGCCGGTTGGGATGCTCGGGTCGAGCGCCGCTCTGCGTCGGCAGCTACTTGGCCGCCCGCTTGGGCGCGGGTTCGCCCGGAGCACCCATTCCGGCGAACAAGTCGGCCTCGGACGCCGTCGACCGAACGCTTTGTTTGGCCTTGCGCTTGTGTCCGGCGTTCGAGTGGTGGCGTTGCCGGCGCTTCCAGGTCTGACGACTGTTCGATGCCATGGGCGTTTGACTTAGCAGGGGGCGAGCGCCAGGTCAAATGCAGTTACTGTCTCTCTGCCGAGGTCACACCCTCGATTCCTTGCAAGGCGCGCACGACCTTCTTCAGTTGGTCGACGTGACTGACTGTCACTTGGAAGGTGTTGATGCCACGGCGGTCCTCGGTGGTCTTGCACTTGGCCTGGATGATGTTCACGCCAAACTCGGTGAAGCATTTGGAAATGGCCGCGAGGATGCCGGGGCGGTCGGTCGAAATGACTTCCACCGCCACCGGCCGCAGCATGCGGGCGTCTTCATCCCATGAGACCTCCACCCGGCGCGCGGGGTCCAGATTCAGCGCTTTGGGGCACTCTCGCGTATGCACGATGACCCCGCGCCCACGGCTGATAAATGCCACAATCTGGTCGCCCGGCACCGGGCTGCAGCACTTGGCAAAGCGGACCACGATGTCGGCCTCCCCCTGCACGCGCACGCCGCCCACCGACCGCTTGGTCATGCGTCTGGCTTGCGCGCTCGCCTCGGCGACTACCGCCGAAAGATTTTCGGAGGTTGCGTCCACGGGTTGGGTCTGGGGATACATGGCGGCGAAGGCATGCTCGGCTGTGACCTTGCCGTAGCCCAGGTGAACGATGAGATCGTCGGCGCTGCTCAGATGTAGGGCCGCGGCGGCCTTGTCGAGCAGCCGCTCCTTCTCTGCGGTTGCCAGAGAGCGATGGTGATTGCGTAGTTCGCGGGTCAGGATGTCGCGTCCCAGCCGACGGCTGCGTTCGCGCTGCTCGTTGCGCAGGTGGTGGCGAATCTTGGTCTGCGCGCTGCTGGTTACCACGAACTTCAGCCAGTCCTTGGACGGCTTCTGCGAGGTCGAGGTGATGATGTCGACCGTGTCGCCGTTGCGCAGAGGATAGCGCAGGGGAACCATGACCCCATTGACCCTTGCGCCCGAGCAATGGTCACCGATCTTGGAGTGGACCGCGTAGGCAAAGTCAATCGGAGTCGCTCCCTTGGGCAAGGCCTTGACGTCACCCTTGGGGGTGAAGACGAAAACCTCTTCCTGGAACAGGTCAATCTTGACCGTCTGGATGAACTCGGTCGGATCCTTCAGGTCGCGTTGCCACTCCATCAACTGGTGCAGCCAGGCAAAGGCCTGGCGTTCGCCAGCACCCAGCACCGTGGGCTCTTTGTACTGCCAGTGGGCGGCGATGCCTTGTTCGGCAGTCCGGTGCATCTCGGGGGTGCGGATCTGCACTTCCATGCGGTCAGCCCCGGGCCCGATCACCGTGGTATGCAGCGATTGGTACAGGTTGGGCTTGGGCAGCGCGATGTAGTCTTTGAACCGGCCGGGCACCGGCATCCAGTTGGAATGCACGATGCCGAGCGCAGCGTAGCAGTTCTGCACCGTATCAGTAATGATGCGGAATGCGACGATGTCGTAGACCTGCTCTAGCTCGCGGCCGGTCCGCTTCATCTTCTGATTGATGGACCAGAACGACTTGGCCCGCCCGCTCACCTGAGCGGGAACCGAAGCAGCGGCCAGCACGCGCAGCAGCTCCTGGCAAACCTCGGCGATATAGGCATCGCGGTTGGCCTGGGTGCCCGCCATCTTGGCCGAAAGATCCTGGTAGTCGTCGGGTTCGAGGTACCGGAAGGCGAGGTCTTCCAGCTCCACCTTCATCCACTGGATACCCAACCGATTGGCGATGGGCGCGTAGATCTCGCGCGTCTCGCGAGCGATGCGCTCCTGCTTGTCGCGCGACACGTACTGCAGGGTGCGCATGTTGTCCACGCGGTCGGCCAGCTTGACCAGAATGACCCGAATATCGCGGGCCATGGCCAGCAACATCTTGCGGAAGTTCTCCGCTTGGCGCTCTTCGCGTGTGTTCCAGGGGATCTGACCCAGCTTGGTGACGCCCTCGACCAGCCGCTGGATCTCGGCGTCGAAGAGACGGCCGATATCCTCGGAGGTGGCGCTAGTGTCCTCCACGCAATCGTGCAGCAGACCAGCACAGATGGAGGCCACGTCGAGATTCAGCTCGGCGATGATCTTGGCGACCCCCAACGGGTGCACCAGGTACGGCTCACCCGACCGTCGCATTTGTCCCGCATGCCGTTGCTTGGCGAACTCATGGCAGCGGCGGATGAGCCCGATGTCGGCGGAGGGGGCGCTCTTCTGCGCGGCTTGGCAGATGACGTCGATGATCTCCATCAGGGCTTCTGGCAAGAGGTGCGCGTGGCCGCCTCGCGCAGCAGGGCCTGTGCCAGGGCATCGTTGCGTACGCGGACGCAGCTGGCTGCCACGTAGATGGCGCGCAACTTGGCATAAGCCTGATCGAGGTTGTCGTTGACGACCAGGTAGTCGTATTCACCGTAGTGGGTGAGCTCCTCGTGGGCGGTGGCTAGCCGGCGCTCGATGACGTCGTTGCTGTCGGTCGCACGTTGTCGCAGACGACGTTCCAGCTCCCCCATCGACGGGGGCAAGATGAAGCAGAGCACGCTTTCCGCGGGCCACAGACGACGGATCTGGCGACCGCCCTGGTAGTCGATGTCGAACAGGCAGTCCATCCCGTCGGCAAGCGAGCTGTTCACCGTCGCCATGCTGGTTCCGTACTGGTTGCCATGCACCATCGCCCATTCGGCGAACTCGTGACCCTCGACCATCTGGGCGAAGCGTTCGCGGCTCACGAAGTGGTAGTCCTTGCCTTGCACCTCGTCCTTGCGCGGCTGGCGCGTGGTGTACGACACGGAAAAGTGCAGCTCGAACTCCCCAGCCAATCGCCGTGCCAGCGTGGTCTTACCGGCGCCCGAGGGCGAGGAGATGACCAGCAAGAGACCAGAACGCCTATCAGGTAAGATCATTTTCTTTTCGATGTTTCTCGGACAATCACTCGATATTCTGAGCTTGCTCGCGCAGCTTCTCCAGTTCCGCCTTGCCCTCGACAACCAGAGCCGCGATCGGGGCGTCCTGGACCTTGGATCCGATGGTGTTGATCTCGCGGCCAACCTCCTGCACGAGGAAGTCAATCTTGCGGCCCGCCGCCTCGGGCGCCGCACCGGAGAATAGCTCGCCCATGTGATGGAGATGGGTGCGCAAGCGGACCAGCTCTTCCGACACGTCGAGCTTTTCCGCGAGCAAGGCCACCTCCTGTGCTAGCCGTCCCGGATCGAGGGCGGCGCCACTTTGTGCCACAGTGGCCAGTCGCTCTTCCAGCTTGCGGGCCGCGCGGGTGGGCAGGCCGGCGGCGATCTCGGCGATGTTTGCTGCCAGGGCGCGCAGGCGATCGAGTCGCTGGCGCAGGTCAGTGGCAAGCGCCGCCCCCTCGCGGGCTCGCATGGCTTGCATCTCTTGCACAGCCTGCTCGACCGCCGGCCTCACCCCCTCCCAGGTCATTTCGTCACCCCGGACGTGGCGGGCCGCAGGGCCAGCCAGGAACGCGGCCACGGTGGACAGGTCCACGGGTTGGGTCAAGCCTAGTTCGCGGCGCAATGTCTCGAGAACCGCGTGGGTTTGGCGAACCACTGCGAGATCGATTAGGGCTTCCGGGGCTTGTACGCTTTCCTCGCGGATGGTGACGGTAACCGTGCCGCGCACGACTTGCGCACGGACCGTGCGCACAATTTCGGTTTCCACAGCCGCCGGGACGTCCAGATCACGGCCGCGTACCTTGACTTCGCTGCCACGGCCGTTGAGCGAACGGATCTCGACCGCCAGACGCCGGACACCGGCCTCGGCGATTCCGCGCCCGAACCCGGTCATACTCAGCAGGCAGGTGCTCATGGCGTCGACCTTTGCTGGCCAAACCACGCCAAGGTTCGCGCAAGCCCGGTGAGAAAGTCCACCGGAGCCGTGTAGCCGAGCACGGCCTTGGCCTGCGAGATGTCGGCCAGTGAGTGGCGAACATCGCCTGGACGAGCTGGCTCGTAGTGGGCAGCGACGGGACGGCCCAAGGATTCACCGAGCAAGGCGAGAATGCGATTCAGGCTGGTGCCGCTTCCGCACGCGATATTGAAGACCTTGCCTGACGCACCTTCGGCATCTGCGGCGCGCAGATTCGCCTCGACCACGTTGTCGATGAAACAGAAATCACGGGATTGTTCGCCGTCGCCGTAGACCGTGGGCGAGCGGCCGTCGAGCGCGGACGTGATGAAGCGTGGGATTACCGCTGCATATTGCGAGTTGGGATCCTGGCGCGGACCAAACACGTTGAAGTAGCGCAGGATCACCGTCTGCACGCCAAATACCCGCGCGTACACCCGACAGTATTGCTCGCCTGCCAGCTTGGACACCGCGTAAGGCGACAGGGGCGCAGGGGCCATGGTCTCGACCACCGGCAGGCTGGGTGGCTCACCATAGGCCGAGGAGGATCCGGCATAGACCACCCGCCGAACTTGACAGCGACGCGCAGCCTCCAGGACGTTGAGCGTGCCCGTGGCGTTGGCATTGTGGCTGGCGAGCGGAGCGGCCAACGAACGCGGCACTGAGGGGATGGCGGCTTCGTGAAACACGACCTCCGCGCCGGCGAAGACACGATCGAGCAAGGCCGCGTCGAGAATGTCGCCTTCGACGACGGCCAGGGTGCCGGCCAGGTCCTGTAGATTTTCGCGTCTCCCGGTAGAGAAGTTGTCTAGCACCGAGATCTCATCGCCGCGCGCAATCAGGGCGCGCGCGAGCGAAGAGCCAATGAATCCGGCACCGCCGGTAACGACAATCTTTCTGGACATGAAGGTTGGGCAGCCTTGCTACGAGATTCCTCTAGCGCGTTTTCCTCGCCGGGGACAGGGCTTTGCTGGGCGAGGCAACCGAGCCCGGGAAGGGCAGCCCATCGAGGCCGGCGCCGTAGCGAGCGTCGAGGAAGAAGCTCTGGCGCGCCGAGACGCGGATACGGGGCAGACCTTGCGCATCGGCTTCATCGTTCGCCGAGAAACCGCAAGCCGGGTCTGCGACAACACGCCGGCCTGGCGCCACGCCCGCCGCAGTGAGGGTGACGGGGTGGACGCCCGCAGAAGAGCGGCCACGGATCGTGCCGACAGGCTCCAGGGTTTGGCCGTCGAAGCGAAACTTGTCGAGCTCCCCCTCCGGCTTGGCCACCTCAATCTCCACGCCGCCACGGCCGGAAGACCACATGGTCATCTGCCGCACATCCCCGGGCAAATCTATGGCTGGCCCCAAAGCTATGCTGGTCAGGTCGAGCTGTCGCACGCTGAGCCCGCGCAAGAGATCCGGCCGCCCGGGCGCCCGCACCAGACGTCCTGCACGCACGAACGCAATTCGGCGAGCGTCTGGCGACTTCACGAATGCCAGCACCCGGCCATCCTCGGCTGTGATGGGAAGGTAGCGTCCCGAACCCGGCAGCCACGCGAAGATCTCCTGATTCATCCCCAGCACCAAAACCCCCTGCCCTTCCAACTTGACCGGAGGTTGGCTGCGCGCCACGAAGAAGAAGCCCGCTTGCGCGGCCTTGCCCCACTCCACCGCCGCCTCGCCCAGGGCGGTATTCAGCTTGGCCAGCCACTCCGGTCGAATCTGCAGCGCCCCGAGATCAGCCGCCTCCATTACCTCGCGCGCTCCTGGAACATAAGCGTGGCGAATCAAGGCCACGGCCTGCTCGGTCGCTTCGGCAAAATGCTCTTCGCGTGCGTTGGCGCAAGCCAGGTTGAGCCAAGCGCCGACAAAGTCAGGGTCAAGTTTTTTGGCCAGCGCGTACTTCGCGCGCGCCTCGGAGAAATGACCGGCACGATAGAGAACCTTGCCCTCACGGTTGAGATCCATGGCCTCTTGCGGCGGCAAATGCGCTACCTGGCCCTGCCCGGGGCCGCCTGCCTCCGGCGCAGTCACAGGACAGGCCGCTAGAAGCAGGCAGGCGCCGGCAAGCCCGATCACGGATCGACCCACACCGACCGCAGATCCAAGCGGTCGCCCACGCCTGCCAAGCCATGCACCCGTTTTGCCACCAGCGCAGGGACGTCGTGACGGTAGAGGAAGATGACCGGCCGTTCGCTGGCCAGCAACTCACCGAGACGCTGCAAGGCCGACGCGCGCGGCGTGGGTCCTGGCGCCAGGCGCGCTTGGTCGAGCAAAGATTGCAGATGCTCGGAGCGATAACCGATGAAATTGAGTTGGCCCTGGCTGCCGAAAAGCAAACGTGGATCCTCGTCCCGCCGGCCGTCCCAGGTCAGGGTCGCCAGGTCGAAATCGCCGCCGTCCAAGCGCGTCTGCAGGGTGCTGGTGTCGACTGCGACAGTGTCGAGTAGGAGCCCCGCGCGACGGAGGTCGAGGGCGAACCCACGTACCTCGGCGGCCAAGGTGCGCGCGCCCGAGGGCAGCAGGAAGGTCAGGCGGATGGGTACACCGCCCACGTCGCGCACGCCGT
>PMJE01000213.1:15590-15818 GCA_003157315.1 Myxococcales bacterium
GTAGCGATCCGGCGTCAGCCACCACAAATCCAAGGTATCCCGCAGGGTGGCCGGCGCCACCTGGTCAGGGTAGAGCACGTCGAGTACTCGCGGCAGGATGTCGATTTCCCCGCGTCGGGTGCGGACCAGTGCGCGCGACCCATCGACATCGATCTCGAACACTATTTCTTCGAGAAAGGGTGGCCCTGGCGGATCGGCGGGCCGGCTGCGCACCAGCCGGATGCGCTT
>PMJE01000274.1 GCA_003157315.1 Myxococcales bacterium
CCGCCGTGCAGCGGGCCCCACAGCGCGCACACGCCGGCAGCCGCGCTGGCGAACAGGTTGGCCTGCGCCGAGGCCACCATGCGCACAGTCGAGGTCGAGCAGTTCTGCTCGTGGTCGGCGTGCAGAAGGAAGATGGTGTCCAGCGCACGCACCACCTCGGGCCGCAGCTCGTAGTCCTCGTACACATCCGAGAACAGCATGTGCAGGAAGTTCTCGGTGTATTTGTAGCTGGGCTTGGGATAGATGATTGGCTGCCCGCGCGACTTGCGGTACGAGAACGCGGCGATCGTGCGCACCTGCGAGATGAGGCGCGCAGCTTGCTCGTCGAACTCGTCGCGGGTGGGCCGCTGCATTTGTCCCGGGTAGAAGCAGCTCGACGCATTGATCATGGCAGACAGGATCGCCATCGGGTGCGCCTGCGAGGGAAAGCCCTCGAAGTGATACTTCATGTCCTCGTGCAGGTTCTCGTTCTGCGTGAGCATCTTCGAGAAACGCCCCATCTCGGACTTGTTGGGCAAATGGCCGTAGATGAGAAGGTATGCCGTCTCCACGAAGGTGGACTTCTCGGCAAGTTCATCTACGGGAATACCGCGATAGCGCAGGATCCCCTTTTCGCCATCTATGAATGTGATGGCGCTCTGGCACGACCCGGTGTTCCCGTAGCCGTCGTCCAGGGTGATGCAGCCTGTATTGCTGCGCAGACTGGCAATATCGATAGCCCGCTCATGTTCCGTCCCCTCAACCACAGCCAGTTCATGTACCTTGCCGTCAATCTCCAGCTTTGCCGTCGAGCCCAGTTTGATGGTGTCCATGACAGGGTGAAGTCTTGGGCAAGAGCAGCACCTTGACAAGTCGTAAGGCTACAGGATGACGCAGACGCCCAGCGGCTCGCGCGTCGAGTTCGATAATATTGATACAGGGTGGCGAACTCTTCTAGGCGTGTAATGCTATCCATCATGCGAACCATTCGACGTTACTCTAACCGCAAATTGTACGACACCCACGAGAGCCATTACGTCACCCTGCAGGCACTCGCCGCGCTAGTCCGTTCCGGCGAGGATTTTCAGGTGGTGGACCACGCGTCGAACCGCGACCTGACCACCGCGACCTTGGCTCAGATCATCTTCGAGGAGGAGAAGCGAGGGTCACGGCTACCTGCCACAGAGCTTCGTCGCATCATTCAGACCGGCACGATCTAGCCCGCTGCCCTTCGCGAGAGAGCTGCTGACTGCTTGGTTGGGCTCGTCGGTAGCACGGTTGTCGTGAATGAATCGGGCTAGTGCGCTAGCAGCACAGGCGCAGCTGGCGGTCAGAACCTTCCGGCGAAGGATATTCCTGCCGCGGTTTCGTTTCCTGAGGCAGTACTGCGCCAAGCAGTGACCACGGCGATAACTCCGCCGCTCAACGCTACTGCGCTGCCGAGCGCAAGACACTCGATTCCAGCCAGCCGCTGCGTCGAACCGGCGTGCGAGTTGGCCACGAGAAATGCGCCGCTTCCAGCGGCGGCGCTTCCCGCGGCAAGTGCCAGCCAGCCGAGGATCTTCAAGGTCTTGGGGTCGGACAGGTGCGGTCGATCAGTATTGCGGGGACGTGCGACCGTAGCCACAGGCAGGACAGGCGGCGGGTCAAGCGGCTCGAAGATGGGCGCCAAGCGAGTGGTCTCGCCGAGTTGGATGGAAGCGTCGCCACGCCAGGGCCGGCGGCCAGACGCGGTGATTTCGACCCGGGCTGTGCCCGGAAGCAGCCAGAGCGGCCTCGGCAAGGGCAGAACCCCACGACGTTCACCGTCGATCTTCACTTCCGCCCCGCGCGGACCGCTCTCCACAGTCAGCATTCCCAAGTGTGAGCGCACGTCGGCCAGAGCCTTTTCCAGCAGCATGCGATGCTCCTGCAGCCACTCGTCCGTCCCCTCGGACAACGCTGCGGCCAGATCCGCTTCTGCTTCTATCCAGCGATGCAGCGCCTGCTCGGCCAGTCCTATCTCGGCGTGCGAGCGTGTCGTGGGCCGGGCTTGGTGTGCGCGCTGAAAGGCATCCAGGGCCGCCTGGTAGTCGCCCTTGCGCATGGCCTTGAGTCCCTGGGCGATCAGCGCATCTGGATCGTCGCGCTCGGCCCATGCCTGTCCTTGCCCGAGTGCGAGCGAGAACACGATCAGCAGGGGTAAGCCGCGAACCATGATGGGACTTTACCTCAGATAATCGGAACACCCTCGGGCGTGAACTTGACCGAGTTCCGCGGGCTCTTCTTGGTGTCGCGGGCCGCGGGTCTCTTCGAGTTGTTCGCGGGCCGCACCGGTACCGCGTGGGTGGGAGGTGACACCGACTGGGGAGGCGCGGGAGCGATCGGGGCGACAGGCAATGGCGGTGTCACTTCGGTTGCCGTCGCCGAAAAGGAGGTGGAGGGTGCAGCATGCTGAACCGTCGATGCTCGCCACGCCCATGTTGCCAGGGCAAGCAAGACTACCAGGGCGGCAGTCACGGTCATGGCCACGGTGTGGCTGCGGTGCAGAGACGGAAAGCTGCCGGTGGCTGTGGGCATGGGCTCGGGGATAGAAGCGGGAGTCGTGCGGGTCGACAACACCTGCCAGGAGTCTGGCTGGCCCACGGGAAGGATCTTGGTCGGCGCTGGCGCAGGCGACGGGGTGGGCGCGACCTCGGTAGGGGCAGGCCCGGCCTCTGCGCCAGAGGGCGTGGGCACAGCCAGCGAGGGCGCGATGGGCATCTCCGCCTCAGGCGCGGTGAAGTGGTAGCTCCACTGCTGGCGCCCGTGGGCGGACATGAACGGCATCAGGGCCAGGCCCAGATCGCGTACCCGCGCAAAGCGGTCGTCGGGCACGCGGCTCATTGCGCGCAGGATTACCACCTCCAGGCTGCGCGGGATCTCGGGACGCACCTGGGACGGCGGTTGGAAGATTCCCTCGACGATATCCCGCATGATGGCGTAGGCGGTCGATCCGGTAAAGGGCCGCACGCCGGTGAGGCATTCGTACAGAATCACGCCTAGGGCGTGCTGGTCGGCGCGCGCGTCGACCTCGCGGCCGGCAGCCTGNNTCGGGCGCGAGATAGTACGTGGTGCCGACGATGTCACCCGTGCCGGTGAGGTTGGCGTCGTCGCCCCCCACGCGCGAAATGCCGAAGTCCAGGATCTTGGGCGTCTCGCCCATGGGCGTGCGTGCGAGAAAGATGTTGCCGGGCTTCAGGTCGCGATGGACCACATTGGCGCGATGGGCGGCATGCACGCCAGCGCAGGCTGCGACTAGCACGTTGGCGGTGCGCTCGACCGAGAGCGGACCCTCCGCGATTTCAGCTGCCAGGCTGCGGCCGGAAAGATATTCCATGACGATGTAGGGCGTGTCGCCTTGCGTGCCGTAGCTGTAGATGATGACCAGGTTGGGATGGACCACGCGCGAGGCGGCCTGGGCTTCGCGCCTGAAGCGGGCCAGCGCGTTGGGCTGCAATCGGTCAATTCCGTGCAGGGTTTTGATGGCCACCGTGCGGCCGAGATCGCGGTCGAAAGCCTTGTACACGCAGCCCATCCCGCCCCGGCCCACCAGGCTGACGATCTCGAAGTGGTCCACCTGCTCACCAGCGCGAAAGGCACCGAGTGGCGGCTCGATGTCGGGTATCGGCGCAGGGGCATCGGGCGGCGTGAGCGCGAGTGACACCTGGGGAGCAGGCCCGACGGCAAGCGGATCCGTGCGCAGCGGGCGCTCGCGCGCTGTAGCGGGCGCGTGGACTTGGTCGCCGGGGCGGTCGGGCAACACTGCGGTCGCCGGATAGTCGGGCTGGGCAGCCGGCGGCGATACGCCGGCCCCTTCCTCCGGCCGCGGCCGGTTGTAAGACAGAGTGTCTGGGCTGCTCTGTCCGGGCTGCTTCACGTCGCGCCCCTGCGTCGGCTACACGGTACCGTCATGGGGGAAACGATGGCGAGGGAGCCTGGGCGAGTCAAGGGGCGAGTGAGCGAGGTGAGCCCGCGCTATGGTTTGTACTCGTCAGCGCCGCAGTCGCAGGCAGTGCCGATCGGCCGCGTGTCGCCGTCAATGTCGTCGAGAGGACAGGTGGTGCCGCCGGCATTCACACAGGGGGAGGCTGCGGTCAAGTGGTAGGGCCGGGACGTGTCGAACAGTGGATCGCCAGACTTCGAGGAAGTCGGTGTGGCGCAGTTGAGCATGTCGCCAACCGTATTGTTGTAGAAGAGAAGCCCGCTGAGGGACTGGCTCGGGTCTGCGCAGACCACTCCGGCGGCGCCGCTGTTGATTACAGTGTTGTACCAGAATCGCCCTGGCCCGGCGGCTGACACCGCGCCGAGATACACACCGCCGAAACTGACGGCGCCAACGCTGCCCGGGCCGTTCTTGTCGAAGACCGAGTTCGATATGTCGAATGCCCCACCGGCGGCGACAATGAGGCCACCCTTGGCGTTGTTCGTCAGAATGGAGCGGTCCATGCGGAGAGTGGCGCCCGAATCGACGGTGATGCCGGTGTTGAAGCTGCCGGCCACGGTGAGTCCGCGCAGGTAGAGGTCGCCAGAAACCAGATGGATGCCGACTGCAGCACCCGGTGCGATGGTGGCGCCGTTCTGGCCGACCACGGAAACCTGCGCGCCGGAGTACGTTGCGGACCAACCGAGCCAGGCGTCTGGTCCCCGCATTACGACCAGGCGCTTGGTCGACGCTACCGCATTGGCGCCGTCCTGGGAGTTGCAGAACGGGTTCACCGCCGTGCCTCCAGAAGCAGCGCTGGGCGAGCAAATTGTCGCGTTGTCTTGCACGTAGATCGTCTCCGCATCTGTGGCACAGCGGCCGTCCTGATGGAACATGCATACGCCTGGATTGGCGCCAAGCTTGGTCGCGCACTGGGCGTCGCTGGTGCACTTGGTGCATTGCTGATTTGTGCAGATTGGTGTCGCCCCTGAACAGTCCCCATCCTTGAGACACTGCACACAGTGTCGGGCAGCCGTATCGCACACTGGCGCGGACGCGGCCTTGCAGTGGCTTGACTGCACGCACTCGACGCACTTGTTGGCTGACGTGTCGCAGGCAGGACTAGTCGATGTCTGGCAATCCAAGTCTCCCACACATTCCACGCATGCGCCCGTCTCTAGCTTGCACACGGGCAACGCGGGGTTTTTGGTCGCGCAGCCGTCGAGAGGCGCGCTCTGCGTGCCGCAGCCCACGCAGGTCTGCGAGCTTCCGCAGATGGGCCGGCTCGGATCGTTGCAGTTGGAGTGCGCGAGACACCCCACGCACTGGTTGGTTGTCAAGTTGCAGAACCCCGCGGCCACCCCTCCATCCGCCCCTCCGTCCGTGCCCCCGTCCACCCCGCCATCGGCGCTGCTCGTGCAGTCAGCATTGGCCAAGCAGCCGACACACTTGCCAGTCGCCGAGTCACACACCGGGGCGGCGCTGCTCTTTGCACGGCATTCATTCGTGGCCGAAATGCACGCCACGCATTGGTTGGCCACGCACACGGGTTTCGTAGGATCAGCGGTGCAGTCGCTGCTCTTTGCGCAAGCCACGCACCGGCCGCTGGTGGGTTCGCAGACGCCGCCTCCGGCGCCGCTGTCTGCTCGTGAGAGGCAGTCATTACTGGTCTTGCATTTTGCGCACCGGAAAGCCAGGCACAAAGGTCCACTGTCAGGACAGTCGTTGTCGCTACTGCAGCTCCCCTGGCTGTCGACCGGGCGCCTGTCCACCGATAGGTCCGCCACAGCGTCGGCCACGGCCAGGTCTACGGCCACGTCTAGGGCCACGGCCACGTCCACGATGACGTCTACAGCCACGTCTGGGGCCACATCGACGGCCACACCCATGTCCACGGCCACATCTGCGACCAAATCCACTGCGACCTCCGGGGTCACCTCCAACGGCGCGTCCACGGTATCGAGCCCCACTACCTCAAGTCCGCCTGCGTCCGCGGCGGGAGCCGCGACCTCGGCCGCTGCATCGACTGCAAGCACGCAGCGATAGTCGGGGCTGCAGGTGTAGCCCTGCGCGCATGCGGCAGCATCGCTGCACTTGCTCCAGTCGCGTTCAGTCTTGTCGCAGGCGAAGAGCAGGCAGAGAGGAAGGACATAGTAGATTCGCATATTCATGGTTTGCCTCACCAGGTGAAGGAGTAGAAGAGAATGGCGCCAACCACCGCGGCGCTGATGCCCCCGGCCAGCCAGCCGGCACCACGTCCACCCGTGACGTGCCTATCGGTGCAGATGCTTGTTTCGCCAGCTGCACAGGCCTGCTGGCCGTTGAGATGCAGGAGGTATCCGCCGTACACCGTCGCAGCTACACCGGCGGCGAACAGCGCGACGCTGCCCACCTGGCCGATGCGCTTGCCGGCAGAGCTGGTCGGAACCGGCGCGGAAGACGGCGGGCTTACCTCCAAGGCTGCCGGTGGCAGTGCCGGTGGCGGGGCCGGTAGCGTCGGGACCGGTGGCGGGGCTGGTGCGGCATCCTCGGCCTCGAACACGCGCGCACAGAGCGCGGCGACCCGGTCGCGCAAGGCCGCGTGCAGATCCGGCAAAGTGCAGATGTCGCAGCTCTTGCCATCCGAGCTGAGCGTCTTGCCGGTGCGTGCGTCCCACATCTGTAGCTGCAGGTTGAACGAGCCCTTCTTGAACACGGATTCAACCCGCAGCACGTGGGTGGCACCAGTCATGCGGTGAATCGCTATCATGCATTCAGGCTGGTTGCAGTCTCCGCCCGCCACGGCCTTGGCCTCGATAGCGGGCACGATCTCGGCGCCCAGCGAGCGCACAACCTCTTCGATGTCCGCGCGCAAAGCGGTGACCTCGCCACGAGGAACCTTGCTGGTGCCTGCTTCGACGACCGCCACCCGATGGGCCGCTGCTGCGACCACTCGAGGAACCAGGACCGAAAACAGAATGACCGCCGACAAGCCGAGGCGAAGGAAACGCATGCGCTCACCATCGCGAGATTCGACAATGACGTCAAGGGTTTGCAGAAGAGGATGGCAATGGGTGTCAACCGGAGCGCGAGCAGGTAGAGGACCGCGGGTCGCTGCTACCTGCCCTGCTTGGCGCGCACCGCCTGCAACTGGCGGGCGATGCGGAAATTGCCCGGATCGCGCTCCAGTGCCTTGCTGAGCAGGCGCTCGGCTTCAGCAAGATGTCCGCGCTTGAACGCAATCGCTCCCAGCAGGCCGTCGGCCTCACGGTTGCCCGAGGCAGCAGCGCGGTGGGCCTCGCTTTGGGCGCGATCCAGATTGCCTTCGTCAAACGCAGCCTGGGCCCGTTCGAGGGACGCTTCGGGGCTGGGGCGAGGCACGTGGATCTCGCCTGCCGAGCCCGTGGTAGTGCTGGGGGAGGAATTCCCGAGCGTTTCCGAGTGAGCCTGGGCGGGCGGTGGGGCTGCCGCAGGCTGCGGCAAAGCAGGAGACCGAGCCAGGGGCGCCGCGGTTGCAGGTGAAGGCTCGGCAAAGCGTGCCATGGCCGGCTCGGGCGCATCCGCGGCTCGGCGCAGGTGCAGAAAATCATAGGCGAGCAGGCCCGCGACCACGAGCGCGCCCAGAATCACCAGCAGGACCACGTGCCAGCCGCGCCCGGCCGCCTGTGCCGCTGTCTTGCGGCGACCGCGGCGCTCGGCAGGCAATGCCCCCGCCTCGGCCGGCGACGTGAGCAGCGGAGCCGAAGCATCGGGCGTGGCAGCCCCGACGCGCATGTCGGCCGGCCGGTCGAGGGTGTGGTTCTGCCCCTGCTCGGGTTGCATGAAGAAACATCTACTCTAGCAGCCCGGCCCGCTCCTCGCAGGCGGTTGCCGCCACGCTTTCGATGGCGATCGCTGCCAGTGCTGAGGCGTAGTCGAGGTCTATGTTCTTCATCGTGTCGTCAGTGTCGTGGTAGCCGGTGCGGTTGATGTCGTAGTTCTCCATGAAGAGCACGACCGGTATGCCCAAGTCCGAGAAGATCTGTCCGTCGGTGTTGTACAGCGACGAGCGCGGCTCCCATTCGACGCGCACCTCGCCGGCCACCGGCAAGTGCGCGAAAGGCGGCGGCACTTTCTTGCCGTCGGACATGCGTTGGGCGCGGCCCAGACCCCGGCGCGGCACAGTCGCGTTGGATTCGCGTGCTTGCTGATTCCAGCGCTGGTTGGCCCGGTGGGCGCAAAGCGCCAGGCGGGCCGAGCCAGCGCCCTCGCCCGAGGCAATCTGGAACACGTCGCGGTCGTGGTTGTTGTTGTGGCCGATCATGTCCAGGACAAAGGCGCCGACCACGCCCACCGCGGATGCGTCCCAGGTGCTGCCGTCTTCCGCCGTCAAGTGCAAGCTCCTTTCCACCAGCGCCTGGGCCAGGGCGCGCGCACCCAGGCAATCCGACGGGAACTCCTCGCCGGTCAGGTGCACCAGCCAGATGTCGCGTTCCAGACGTCCGGCGCGCGCCAGCGGCAAGAAGACCTCTGCGGCAGCCAGCAGGGTTGCCGTCGCCGAGTGGTTGTCATCTGCCCCGGCTGCCGCCGCACGCAGGCCGTCGCCACCGCGCTCCGGTTCAAAGACATCTTCCATATAGGCGGTGTCGTAGTGGTCGGCCATGATCACGGCCTGGCTGCGGTTCCTGCCGGGAATTACCAGGACGATGTTGCGTTCCTGCGCCTGGCCCTTCTGATTCTTGTCCCACGTCTCTGACCACGAGAGGTCGAATTCGGTGCGCCAGGTGAAACAGTGATCGAACACCTGGGCGCGGCCCTGCATCCCGTGGCGCTCGATGGCTGCGCGATAGCGATGGTGCAAGTGCTCGCCCAAACCATCCAGATCGCTACGCGCGCCGGCCTGGATCTGGGCCGCCTGCGCCGCTGGTCCGCCGGTTCTTCCTTGGTTGATCACAACCCGGTCGGCGGTTTCCTTGTGCCGATATTCCCCCTCGGCCAAGTCCGATATGGTCCGCCAAAGCGCTTCTTCGAACGCGCGGGTTGCGGTCTTTTCGAAGGTGAGCGCCGCGCCCAGCTGGACCTCGGGCGCGATGTGCGCGCGCAGATCGTCGAGCAAACTGGCCGCGGCGGCTGGATCGCTCGCCAACTGCGGCAGTTTGGCCAGCCAGGCGTCGAGGGTAGTATCTTTGGCGATGCGAAGCAGGGCGCGAGCGAACGAGGCAGGCAGGGGGCCTGCGAGATACTCACGAAAATCGAGCAGCTTGCGCAGGTTCTGTGCGGTGGTGTGGCGAAGCTGACCAGGCTCGCGCGCAAACAGCCTGGCGGCCTGGCGATGGCCTGGGCGATCCAGGAGATTCGCCGCGAGCACGAGCGGGCGCCCGCCGGTGGGCGAGATCGCTTCGGCTGTGACGGTGCCGAGTCGGAACGTGTCTTCATGGATTTCCGCCTTGCCGCTGCCGGGATTGAGGCGAGCGAGCAAGGGCAGGTGCCAGAAAAGCTCGCGGGTTCCCGCGCGCATCGGCGGATAGTAGAGGCGATAGCCGAACCGGCCGCCGCGGTCGAGCAGCTCGGCGGCGTGTTCCAGCTCAGCCTGGCTCGCGGTCTGCCCGTCGAGCAGGAGTTGGTAGTCATGTGTCCATATTTGCGAGTTGCGCGCCATGGGCTTGCCGTATAGGCCGAGATCTTCCGGGTTGGTGGAGAAGAGCGCGACCGTGACCGTATCGGTGAACGCGCCGTCGCCAACCAGGGCTTGGTCGCGCGGCGTGCGCTGCCATCGGTGCGTGCGCGTGATGCGGCGGACGATGCGATGGGATCCCGCGGGTCGAGCCTGGCTAGGATCGTGCTCGTCCAGCCAACCCGACTGGGGAATCCGAATCGTGTAGCCCTCCTGCACGTGGGAAAAGAGATGCAGCAGCGGGATCTGTGTGGCGCGCGGCAAGGCCGCGCCCAGCTTGCGATAGAGGGGATGCCCGCAAAACACCTGGCTGGCGGGCGTGGGCAGAATGCGCAGCGCTCCGTCGAGAAAAGCCTTCTGTAACGGAGCGGGCAGGGCGGCGAAGGGTTCCAGGGTGAAGAGGGTATGGATCTGACCGACCGGCTCGTGCTCGTGCCAGAGCCGATCACGGGCGAAGCCGGGAAGTGGGGCCGCAGAACCGAGCACGCGCAGGCCATCGCGCGGCGGCGGCTCATCGCCGCTGCCCCATGCGACCAGGCGCAGGAAACTCTCCTCGTCGGTTTCCGCGAAGCTGCGCCAAAAAACCAGGCTGGCTGGCTCATGGCTGGCACCAAACAGGGTCCAGCGGACATTGCCCTTGTCGTCCTGCGTGCGCGACAGCGCGATTGGCTGCATGACCAAGAAGGGGTGTTGCGGGTAGCGGCCCGCGCGTGCGGCGGCGGCCAGCGATTCGGGCCAGGCCAGGTTGTTGTCGAGCAGAGTGCGGGAAAACTCGTGGGTCGAGCCCAAAGCCAGCTTGCCCAGCTCGGCGACGAGGTGGCCCGCGATCTTGGCGAGTCCGGGTCCCAGCTCATGCGCCTGCTCGTACTCGTCAATCGCGAGACCGCGCTCGTCGCACACGCTGGTGTTGGCCAGGGCGCGGGCTGGGTCAGGTGCGGTGAAGGGCTTGATTCCCACGAACGGTGGCGGCATGAACTCGGAATAGGCGGGGATTGGAAAACGCCCTTGGCCGAGAAAGGCTTGTGCCGCTTCTTCTGCGATCTGGGACCACGCTGTCTTTTCCTGCATGTGGCTTAGGGTAGTGCCGATGGCACTTCTCCGCTAGCATGGGCACATGTCCGCCCGATTCGACGTGGAATGCCTAGACGCGCAGGTCCGCCTGCGCGCTTTCGAGCCGACCCCGGATGAAGTGCGTGCCGCCGCAGGCCAGCTTTCGAGCTACTACAACGACGAGCACAACCGCACCATGTTGACCCATGAAGAAGACATGTCGGCCGAGGAGGTGGTTGACTACTACACCGAGTCGCGCGAACGCGGGGATCGCCTCTTCTTGCTCGAGCAAGACGGCGTCTTGCTGGGGGACGCGGACTTTCGCCAGTTCGATTCCTGCTCTGCCGAGTACGCAATCATGATCGGCGCACGCAACCTGCAGGGCAGGGGACTCGGGCGAAAGTTCACCATCATGCTGCACGCGGTGGCCTTTCGCGGGCTGGACCTCGCGCGCGTGTACGTGACCATTCTTCCGGCAAACCGCCCATCGCTGCGGCTGTTCGAGCAGCTTGGCTACGGACCTGACGGTAGCCCGCGAGCGCGCAGCCTGATTGACGAAGAGAGCGACGTGACCTTGTCAGTGGAACGTGCCGCATTTGAAAAGCAGCACGGCGCGATGATGGACGGGGTGCAATTTGTGCCGCGAAAGTGATGTCGTCTCACCTTGCTTGCTATAGCACGCCGATGACCCTGCCTCCCGAACTGTACTGGCTGGACGGCGTGGAGGTCCCCATCGTGGCATGCGATACGGCCGGCGTTTGCACCTACCTCAACCAACGCGCTTGCCAGGCGTACGCCAAGGATGGCGGCCGCGCCTTGCTGGGACGCAACCTGCTCGACTGTCACCCGGAGCCGGCGCGGTCACGCCTGCTCGACCTGCTGCGCACCCCGCGCGCGAACAGCTACACCATCGAGAAAGCCGGAAAGAAGAAGCTCATCCATCAAACCCCCTTCTTTCGCGACGGCGTCTTCGCCGGCGTGGTCGAAATTGCCATCGAGTTGCCAGCGTCGCTGCCGCACTTCGTGCGCGAGTGACTAGCTTCGCAGACTGGACAGACCGGGGAACGACATTACCGGCTGGATGACGACCGCGGGCGGGATCTCGCCGTGGCGGCGCATGCGCGCGATCCATTCCACCGCAGGTCCCGAGGCCGGCGGGGTCAC